>CAZTPH010000068.1:296-7125 GCA_964614705.1 uncultured Coxiellaceae bacterium | reverse complement strand
TAATCGGTCACCTAACGTGTTAACTAAGTCGGTCATCTTTATGTGTTATTGACATATAATGATAACTTGACAATATTTTCCTATTATTCCACAATGTGGCATTGAAATTTCTAATTAACTTAATGGATATATAAGGTGAAAAAGCTACTCGTAACTTGTGCTTTTTTAGTACTGCAACTATCAGGATGCTCGACAGAGTCAAAGCTCTTTTCCGCCACTGGGTATGATAAGCGCACTCAACATGATGCGGAACAAAAATTAGCTGAGGCTGCAACTTCGATTAGCAAATCACTGACCGAGCTAGCCGCAATTGAAAAAAGCTCTCGACCAAAATCTAAGCTGTTCAGTCCACTTGACCCCCAGATGATTGGAATGGATCAAGCAACATCCATAGACTGGAGCGGCCCGGTGGAACCCCTAGTAAAAAAGCTGGCCGGCATAGCTAATTACCGACTAAAGATCCTAGGTAAGGCTCCTGGCATTCCAGTATTAATTTCTATATCTGCAAAAGATACGGCGGTAGCTGATATATTGCGCGATGTAAATTTTCAATGCGCAAGCAAAGCTAACATAGAGATATATCCTGCAAGTAAAATTGTAGAATTACGTTATACAAAATAATGGAATTTCATGGGAAAGAAACTACAGAAGATTCTAATTGCTCTAGTACTGGCCTCACTACTAGGTGGTTGCGCTAAAAATAAACCAGCAGAAAAAGCTAATATAGAAGCTTTAAAACCAGATCAATCTCATCAAACTAACACCATCCGGCTAGAAACAATAAAACAAACTGCAAGAAGCATTGGTGCACAAGCAGCGTTAGCATGGCAATCATATCACCTTAATGCAGTACTAGAGAAACAGAAAAAAAATCTCGACCATATCTTTAACTTTAACTATTTAATGTTAGCTGACAATGTTCTACCCCCAATACTAGTAGAAGGCAGAAATACGCTTAATTTAGCCGACGATTTTACTATTCGTGTATCGGATCATGACTACCAAATTGTACAACCACCACGTTTTGTGACCACTCCACCCAATTGGCGTAATTATATTTGGATGATCTATAACCAACCAGAAAAACCGAATGCAACGCTACTTCCTCAAAACAAAAATGAACGTAACTTGTGGAATGAGTATATCAGGGTTGGCTGGAATGATGGCATCGATCAGGCTGATCAGATATTTAGTTCAAACTTAGCCAGATTGCATCGCGATTATGAGGGCATGATTTTATACCGCAAGCTACTTGCCCAAAACATGGTAACAGAACCTTACGTATCACAAGCAGAATTAGGAATAACTGGGGATGGTGACAATCTCCATATTAACGATCGAGTACTGCGCATTACCTCTATTTCACAACTAAAAACAGATGCCAAAAATTGGCGCGCGGCTACGGTGGTTAAACACCGGGTTAGACCCACCAAACCAACATTAAAAGATAAAATATAAATCATATGGATACCAAACAAGAATTACTTTTTCCACAAGAGCCATTAAAATTTGGTGCTGACAATTTTGAGCATATCCTAGCTTATTGTACTCAACTCAAAACATCAGATATTACTTTTCAAACTGGCGAACCGGTAATTGCCGAAATCAATGGACACATTTATAAGATCACTAAGCATAAATTATCCACCCAAGAAGTCGGCGACATCCTTAATCTCCTCTATGGACCAAATGGCACTACCCAAATTCTTGCAGGCCAGGATGTAGACACCCACTATGATTTTCGTCCCAATCGTAATGAACGTTACCGTTATCGTGTTAATGGCACGGGATGCCAAGTAGAAGGACATCACGGAATTCAAATAACTCTGCGTAATATTCCCAGCGAGCCACCCAAGCTAGAAAATTTGGGTGTCCCACAGGAAATCATCGATGCTATTTCACCTAAAGAGGGGGTAGTATACGTAACTGGCGCTACAGGCTCTGGAAAATCTACCTTACTTGCAGCGATCATTAGACATATTGTTGAAGATCCGGAATGTAATCGCAAAGTATTGACTTACGAATCTCCGATAGAATTTGTCTTTGATACAATCGAAAAACCCACTGCTGTCGTCAGTCAATCGGAAATTCCTCGACACCTCCCCAGTTTTTCATCTGGTGTACGTAATGCTCTGCGTCGTAAACCACGATTAATTTTGGTTGGAGAAGCTCGCGATACCGAAACGATTTCCGCTGTAGTAGAAGCTGCGCTCACTGGACATCCTGTATACACGACCTTGCATACTACTGGCGTTCCAGAAACAATTAGGCGTTTGGTCGGCACCTTTCCTGCCGATGAAAGAAGTGGCCGCACCATAGACATTATTGAAACCCTAAGAGTTGTAATCTGTCAAAAGTTAGTACCAACAGTTGATGGCAAACAAGTAGCGCTAAGAGAGTTTTTGGTCTTTAACGAAGAGGTGCGGGATATCTTACTAGAATCTGATCCAAATCAAGTAACAGCAATTACCAGAAAATTAATGCTTGAACGTGGCCAACCCATGCTTAAAGATGCCGAAAAGAAATTTGCCGACAAAATTATCTCCGAACGAGAATTTAAACTCATTGCTGCAACGGCAAAACACAACGAACTAATCCACAATTCATGATGGAAAACACTATGGACTGCATATTTTGCAAAATAGCTTCTGGTCTACTACCAGCTAAAATCATCTACCAAGACGACAAGATAATCGCATTTGACGACATTCACCCCAAAGCACCTCAGCACAAATTAATCATTCCCCGCAAGCATATTGCTACTATAAATGACTTAACGCCTGAAGATGCCTCTTTAATCAGTGACATGATCTTTGTAGCACAAAAACTCGCCAAAGAATTGGCTATAGATAAAAAAGGATACAAAATTATTTCTAACTGTAATAAAGATGGTGGCCAAGTTGTTTATCATCTGCACTTACATTTGCTAGGTGGAAAACCACTTGCTGGGCTAACTTAACAAAGCTCAGGCAATCCTAAAAAGACGTAAAAAGTTTTCAGTAGTGATGCCACTTAACCTTTCATAACCAAGTTGCAAAAGCTCGGAGATATATTCAGCAATATAAGGTAAATAAGCCGGCTCATTTGACTTACCCCTTACTGGTTCTGGCGCCAAATATGGCGCATCAGTTTCAATCAAAATTTTATCTAGCGGCACAACTTTAGCTATCTCTCTTAAATTATGTGCATTTTTAAAAGTTATTATCCCAGAAAAAGAGATATAAAAACCAAGTTCAATAGCTGCCATAGCCATAGCCATACTTCCAGTAAAGCAATGTAAAACCCCACCAATCTCACCCGCATTTTCATCACGCAGAATATCAATAATTTCACGATCAGCATTTCTAGCATGGATAATCAGCGGCTTTTTTAATTCACGCGCCACCTGAATATGTAACTTAAAAAGATCTGCTTGGTGCTGACAGGTATCTGCTTGGTTAAGATGATAAAAATCCAAACCTGTTTCACCTATTCCAACAATTTTCTGGTCATCGCCCAAACTCAATAGCTCATTTAGCACCGGATATCTAGCATCTTCTTCCGTTGGATGCACTCCAATTGCAGCAAAAAGATTAGGATTATTACGCACAATATTTAAAACATCTGGCAAAGTTTCAAGACTAACGCCAGGTGAAAGAATATATTTTACATCTTTAACTCGCGCAGCATTAATAGCAATTTGAACATCATTGCTGTAATTTTTTAAATCTAAACAATCCAAATGACAATGTGAATCGGTTAACATATTTTTTATCCACCTAACGCTTTGATTACTACATCTCTATCACTATATCGCAACTTATCGCCACCAATAATCTGATAATCCTCATGTCCTTTTCCAGCTATTAAAATAATATCACCAACTTGAGCATTATTAATAGCATATTGAATAGCAATAGCTCGATCATATTCAATTTCAACTGCCCATGGACACAGCAATCCACCAATAATATCATCAACAATCTGCTCTTGCTTTTCAAATCTGGGATTATCATTAGTTAAGATAATATGATCGCTATATCTTTCCGCTATACCACCCATTAATTTTCTTTTACCTCGATCACGCTCTCCGCCACAGCCAAAGATACACCATAAAGATCCATCACCATAATTTTGCAAACTTAATAAAGCTTTTTCTAGGGCATCTGGGGTATGTGCATAATCTATTACTATTAAAGGTTTGCTACCGCCTCCATAAAACTCCATTCGTCCAGCTACTGGCTTTAAATCTGCAATGTGAGTTAAGATCTCCTCTAACTTTAAACTTAATACACCTAAAACCCCAATAACCGCAAGTAAATTACTTAAGTTGAATTCACCTAAAAGTTTACTCTGTAAAAGACCATTGCCCCAAGGCGTAACTAAGTTTGCAGCCATGCCATCACGAGTAAAATCAGTTTCTTTGGCAAAAATCGCATGACCATTAAGGATATTTTCTTTGGTAGTATAAACATATAGCTCAACCTTGCGTTGAAGCTCTTTAATTAACTTACCACCAAAATCATCATCTCCATTAATAACTGCATATTTTAATTTATAGTCAGTAAATAATTTTTTCTTCTGGGCTCCATAATTTTCCATCGTATGGTGACAATCTAGATGCTCTCTAGTCAGATTAGTAAAAACTCCGACAGTAAAGTCGATGCCGTTAACTCTACCTTGAGCCAATCCTTGTGAAGAAACCTCCATTGCCACCGCTTTAATCCCGCTTGCGACAAAATCAGACAACAATTGTTGTAAAACTAAGGGACCTGGAGTGGTATTAGTCGCCTCACTAAGCTCGCCCAGCGCCCCTCCGCCCAAAGTTCCAATAACAGCACAACTAATTCCTAATTTAGACAACGTAAGCGCTAAATATTGGGTAATGGTAGTTTTTCCATTAGTACCAGTAACTCCAATCATCGTTAATTTCTTGGCTGGATAATCGTAAAATCTCGCAGCTAAATGACCCAACTTTAATCTTAGATCATTAACCACAATAATAGGAATATTACTAGATAGAGATAATTTAGCTGGAATAGCATCTTCGCAAAGTATTGCTACAGCACCATTTTGGACGGCTTCATTAATAAAATTTCTGCCATCAACTAATGCACCTTTACAAGCAAAAAATAGATCTCCTGGATTCACTTTGCGACTATCGTCCTTAAGACCGCTTACCATAATATCTTTATCGATATAATAATTAACTATTTCAGATAAAAGTGAATTAAGATTGATTTTTTTCATAACTTTTTACTCCTGGATTCTGGATTATATACCCTCAGCATCATCCAATTTAATTCCCAAAATTCTTAAAGCACCATTCATAATATTAGCGAAAACTGGGGCTGCAACTTTTCCTCCATGATAAACACCTTGAGGATTTTTAATCACCACCACCATGACCAACTCTGGATCAGATACTGGCGCAATCCCAATAAAATTAGAAAAATAGCGATCGCTATAATATCCGCCTTTTGGTGAGGCAACATGAGCAGTACCAGTTTTTCCTGCCACCCGATAACCTAGAATCTGCGCCCTTCTACCCGTACCTCCAATATCTATAACCGCCTCTAACATATCAAGCAACTGTCTACACAGTTTTTTAGATAAAACCTCTTTGCCTTTTACTTGCCCATCTACACGCAAAAAGGTAACTGGCTTCATCATACCTTCTGCAGCTATAACAGCATATGCTTGCGCAAGTTGTAAGGGAGTAACTGCGATACTATAACCGAAAGATAAAGTAGCTAAAACAAATCTTCGTCCTTTTAAAGTATCTGGTAAAAAGCCACTTGCTTCTCCGGGAAAACCACTTTGCGTACTACTGCCAAAACCCACCTGACGCAACACTTTGATTAAACTATCACTAGGAAGCGATAATGTTATCTTTGCCACCCCAATATCACTAGATTTTTGTAATACTCCCTTAACTGTTAATACCCCATTATTTTTATGATCATTATCATAGATAGAATGACCATCAACTTTGAAAACACCAGGATTGGTATCAACTAAAGATCCTGGTAGATATTTCCCACTATTTAAAGCATTAAAAATAGTAAAAGCCTTAATGGTAGATCCTGGCTCAAATAGATCAGTTACTGCACGATTGCGCAGACTAGTGGTTGACACCCCTTTGCGATTATTAGGATTGTAACTCGGCATATTGACCATAGCTAAAACTTCTCCCGTTTTAACTGCCAAAACAACTACTGAACCAGACTCAGCATGATGCTGAATAATAGTTTGTTTTAGCTCATTATAGGCCAGATATTGAATACGGCGATCGATACTAAGAGTAAGATTTCGCCCTTCTTGTGGTGACTTTACCACTTCTAATGTAGCTACCGTGTTACCCAATCTATCTTTAACTATCTTGGTTTTACCAAGCACACCACGCAACCACTGATCATAGGCAAGTTCTATGCCCTCTTGTCCCTGATCATCAATATTAGTAAAACCAATAACATGTGCGGCCGCCTCCCCTTCTGGGTAATAGCGTTTGTAACCCTTCTCTAAAAATACCCCAGCAATACCCAAACGAATTATCTGCTCGGCATTTTCCATAACTAAAGAACGTTTAAGATAAACAAACTCTTTATTATCATGTTTGCTTAACTTAGTTTTAATCGCATTAACGTCTAGTTCTAATAGCTTAGCTAACTTGAATAATTGAGATTTCGTCGGATTAAACAATTTTGGATTAATCCAAATAGACCCAACCGGAATGCTAATCGCTAAAGGCTTACCATTACGATCAGCGATAATCCCTCGATGAGCAGGAGTACTAACGTCTCTAACACAGCGCAGATTACTTTGGCTAAGTAGAAAATTATGTTTAATA
>CAZTPH010000068.1:0-286 GCA_964614705.1 uncultured Coxiellaceae bacterium | reverse complement strand
CCAAATATACAATGCGCCCAACCAACCCCAAAACGATCAGAAATAAAACTACAATTAACGACCAAAGTCGCCACTCATATTCGACTTGCTCTCGCATAAACTATATTTTGATCATTACTACTTCTGAAGATAGAGGTATCTGCATCGCAAGCTGGTGTTGTGCTACCTGCTGAACTCTAGACTGCGCTCCCCAAGCACTATGTTCTAACAACAACTTATTACTTTCTGATTGCAAGTACTCAGTTTCTACTCTTACCTTCTGATTATTAATCGACAAACGACGATT
>CAZTPH010000067.1:6637-7197 GCA_964614705.1 uncultured Coxiellaceae bacterium | reverse complement strand
AAATTCTCGTCCTTGGTACTTTTGTAACAACTCCTTAATCAAAATTTTGTCTTCAGATCTACTGGCAGCACAAAATACTAGAGCCAATGGCCCTAAGTCTATATCAAATAACCTATTACCTAAACGTGACTGGTAGTAATATTGTCGTTTTGGAGTAGCAGTAGCCAAAATCTGCAGCTGCCGGTCATTTAATCCTAATTTTTCGTAAGCTACGCGAATATTTGGCTCTAAAATACGATCATTTGGCAATAAAATTCTGGCCGAACAAGACTCTAGTAGAACAGAAGATATCGAGGTATTTAAAGCATCGTCAATGGACTGGGTAGCAAAAACTACACTAACATTAAATTTACGCAATGTCTTTAGCCAATCTCTGATTTTGGCCGAAAATACCGGGTGATCAAGATATACCCAAGCCTCGTCAAGCACCAACATAGTTGGTGAACCCTTAAAGCGTTTTTCTAATCGATGGAAAAGATAACTTAAGATTGGAGCGATAATGCTAGGAGTGCCCATTAACTCTTCAGTCTCATAACACTGCCATACCTCATCACACTCTT
>CAZTPH010000067.1:0-6627 GCA_964614705.1 uncultured Coxiellaceae bacterium | reverse complement strand
CAAAAGGACCATTAATGGTGTAAGTAAGTAGTGCTTGACGCAAATGATTATCTTGTACCAAAGCACATAAACCAGTAATAGTCCGTTGATGCTTTGGCATCTGGGCAAGTGAGCTCAAAGCTTCCCAAATAGTATGTTTTATATCTGGAGTAACGGTAATTTTTTCATTAATTAATAAACCATAAATCCATTCTGAAGCCCAAATTCTCTCGGATTCTTGATCGACATTAGCCAAAGGCTGAAACGAAAGCGAAGAAGAATCGGTACCAAGCTCATAATAACCACCATTGACCCCAGCAGTGGTAGCTAAAAAGCTACCGCCCTTATCAAAGATAAATACTTGGGCATCACGATAACGTCGAAATTGCATTGCCATTAAAGTCAGGAGCACAGACTTACCAGCGCCGGTTGGACCAATAATCATCTGATGACCAACATCACCTACGTGATTAACCAAACGAAATGGTGTTCTCCCATGAGTATGTACATACATCAGCGGTGGAGCTTGAAGATGAGCATCAGTCTCAGGGCCTGGCCAGATGGCTGAAAACGGCATTAAATGTGCCAAATTAAGAGTATGTAATAATGGTGTTCTAACATTGGCATAGGCATGGCCCGGCAGTGATGATAACCAAGCTTCAACCGCGTTAAAACCCTCAGCTATGGTAGTAAATCCTAAACCATTAATCACTCGCTCAACTTCTCTTTGCATCTCTGTGGTTTTTTGCAAATCGCGGTCCATCACTGTTACAGTAGCGGTATAATATCCAAATGAAACGTAATCTTCTGCAAGCTCTTTAAGCGCACTATCTGCATCTTTAGCTTTTTCTACCGAAGCGGTATCTAACAATTGACTTTCAGTTTTAGTAAAAACCTCTTGTAATAGATTTAACATGCCCTTACGTTTGGCAAACCACATTCTTTTATATTTCTTCAATAGTGCTTCAGCTTCTGGTTTATCCAGCGGAATGAATCTAGTAACAAAACGATAACTCATCGGCAATTGATTTAATTGATCAAGAATTGCAGGAGTAGTAGAAGAGGGAAAACTTAAAATAGTTACGGTACGTAGATGATGATCACCAAGACAAGGAGCTACTCCTCCAGTCAAAGATGAATCAGCCAAAAAAGCATCGAGATAACTTGGATTTTCTGGTCGCACTACCTGATGATTTTTAGTTGAGATGGTAGAATGCAGATAGGTTAAAGTTTCGTGATCATCAAGAAACTCTGCTTCATACATAAAATCTTGCAAAATATCACAAAATCTCTGAGTGGCGGCGATAAATAAACTGAGACTTTTCTTGTAATCTTCCTGTTTGACCGAGGAATCAGTAACCATTAATTTGCCTAACTTAGATGTAGACTGAGACTCGGGCAGAAACTGTAAGGTCAGATAATATCTACTTTCAAAACTCTCACTAAGATCTGAAAAATTCTCGCGTCGTTCTGCCTCGACCAAAAGGGTTAATGGATCTGGAAAAAAACATTTTTCTGGATAAGAGGTATATAGCTGCCTCTTAGCTTCAACATATAATGCCCAGCCAGAACCAAATCTCTTCAAGGCATTGTTCAATCTGGCAGAGGCTGCAACCAATTGGTCTTCAGTAGAAGATTCCAGATCTGGCCCACGAAAACGCAAAGTTCTCTGAAAAGAACCATCTTTATTTAAAATTATGCCGCGAGCAACTAAAGCCGCCCAGGGCAATAGATCGGATAACCGATCAGGATATTTGCGATATTCTGCTAAATTAAACATAAATAAAACCTAAACAAATATTACGCACGATAAAACTTTTTTTGTTTGATTAAACGCAAAATAACTTCAAAAAAATCAGGATCCTTCTTAGCCAAAAAAACAGCTACCAAATGTAATGCGATAAAAATAGGCAATAAATACACCGCCCTTAAACCTAACACCATAGCAGCACAAAGGGTCCAATTTAAAATAGCAAATTTACGCGGCACACCACCTAAAAAAATCGGTGTCGTCAAAGAGTTATGTAAAGCTATTCTAAATCCTCTGGTACTCATCTAAAAAACTACCCCACCAGAAAAACCAAATAGACTAACAACTAAGCTAGACGCGGTAAATGCTATGGAAAGACCGAGAACTATCTGAAATAACTTACGCATTGTGCCGCCAGATTCTCCGAAAGCAATACCGAAACCAGCAAGGACAATCGCAATCACACCAACAGCCTTGGCAACAGGACCAGTAAGAGAGGCCAAAATTTTGTCTAAAGTGCCTTCCCAAGGCAGACCTGTTTCTGCAGCATAGGTTTTAGTAGCTAGCATAAAAAAACTCAAAACCGTATAAATACCCCAGCAAATCAACTTTTGTATTTTTTTATTCATATTCCCTCAAATATTATCATAACCAAATGATTTAAAAACGAATTTATAAATTAAAGCTACTGGGCAGTATAGCAAAATTTAAGTTAAATACCAAATAGTAATAATCCCTATTTCTGGATACTGAATTCTGATTTTTTTGGTAGCCGATTACGTTGTAACATATTGATTTTAGGGGCCAAGTACTTCCTGCTCTTTCATCAAGGAACTCTGGAGGTATTTTGCTCGTTCACTGGGTTTTCAACTTCTTTCTTCACATCTGATTTATTGGGCGATTGTGATGCTGGCCTACTAAATATTTTAGGTGGCGCGCGCAACTTGGAAATAGCCTCTTTAAAACCTCGTTGTATCTGAACCTTTGGTTCATCATCTTTTGCTGGTTGTCCCAACTTAAGAGCAATATCCTGTTGTGTATGACCCTTTGGTTCATCATCTTTCAATAAATCGTTATTTTTTCGAGCTCAGGTTTTTTTTCAAATTGTCCTGTTAAATCACCGATCCGTTCAAGCAATTTATCTGACATACTACGATTAAAAAATCTAAACCATACACCTTGGCAATTCTTTTTTACCTTCTCAGCATAACTATTAAACGGCTCAACTAAAATATTTCCTTTTTCACTCAATCTAGCCAAAAAATTCAATTGCTCATCTCGACTCAACAAATTTTTGGCAAAAATTGTTGTAGCATAAGCCTCAAAATCATTATTTTTATTATTGATGGCAACTGTTAATAATTCTGCTAGCTGCAAACCACTATTATATCGATCAATCGAACTTCCTTTTAAAATTCTATCAGCGACATCTTTATAATTAAGCTGCAATTCTTTGGCCCCAAAACTACGCAAAAGCTCTACCTGGTCACCAACAGTCAACTGGTCAACATTTTTTATCGCTTCTTTAGCATAATCAATAGAACGATTATCCATGTTTAAAAACGAAGAGTGATATCTACCCTCTAAGCCCTTCAGCAAAACCGCAAATCTTGCTTGTTCGCTAGGTTTTAACTTACTAAAATTTTCTTTCAAAGATTCTGATGTTGAATAATCGTTAGGCTCCACAGCCTTAGATATTGGTACGATCATCACTTTTAAAAGATTAACCTGTTGATTTTGAAATATTTGAAACACCTTATTTAAATTATCTTCTTGCTGTTTTCTATCGTTTTCATTCCTAAAAGCATAATCTAAAGGAGACTTTAACATTAAACCGATATTCTGAGCATCTTTTAACAATCTTTCATAACCTCTACCAGCAATAATCTTTTCACCATCATCTGCAAATTTTCTTAAAGACATTAAACCCAAAATACCGGCCTGATCTCCATCCATCTTGGATATAGCCTTAACTTTAGGACGAAGCAATTTGATAAACTCTGCAATATCACTAAACGAATGATTATTTTGCAAACGCTCTTTTAAATCTTTACTAATTTTATTTTCACCTAGCCAACGACCACTAAATAATTCTTGTTGATTTGGATGAAAATAGGCAAAAGCCATAGTTCCAACAAAACTTCTCGATCTACCGGCCATGCAATGAAAATAAAAAATAGAACTCGGATTATTTTGCTTTTGCTCGTATAACTTATTTAGAAAATCGAGTATCTCATCAACAGTCAGATTTTTGCCGGTTTTAGCATAGATCAAGTTATGATCGCGGACAGGCAGAAAAGAAGAATTTATTTCTTCTGTATTATCTATAGGCTTTATCTCTCCTCGAGTCAAAAAATTCACAATATTAACTGTTCTCTTTTCCCCGCCTTGACCAATACTCAGGTTTTCAATTGTCGATCTATTAGGCTGTGCTCCCAAATAAAAACCTGGAAATATCTCATGATAATATGGATTACCAATCAATGGAGAAACCTTGCTCTTCCAAAAGATCTTAACCCAAACTGGAATAGAGTCACTAACTCTTTTATATGGATTTTTTTGCATATTATCTCCTAGTATCTCAGCAACTAATCATTTTTTCGTATTAACCTATCCTGCACCAAATTACGAAACTTTATTGGTTTAGGGATATAAGTAAAGATATTCTTGGTGCCGCCAGTGCCACTAACCACGATGGTACCAAAATTAAATATTCGCCCCAAAATATTTTGATCAATATAAACACTCTCTACACGAGCTAAAAATATTTCCAATATTTGACGACGAAACAATCCCTTTTTCATCACCACCCGTCGATTGGTAATTACATACTCAGTAAAATATTAATCAATAGCTAGATCAATTAGAATTAAACCCGCAACAAATAGCAATATACTCTCTAAAACAAGATCAACTCTTTCTAAAAACAGATAAATAAAAATCATCACCCCAAGCCAAACAAAAAATCGCCAAAAGATCAAATAGTGCGGCTTCGTAGCCAATAAGACCGTCTCTTCTGGTAGTAAATTATCTTCAATATAAGGCATAATTAATTCCTTTTTCTTCTGGGTTGCCAACTTTCAATGGTCACCTGCGTAGCTCGAGCGATGGTTAATTTATTTTCCGGAGCATCTTTATGAATCACTGAGCCTGCTCCTATTGTAGCACATTTACCAATCCTTACCGGTGCCACTAATGAGGTATTGGAACCAATAAATGATCCATCATCAATAATAGTACGATATTTGGCAAATCCATCATAGTTACAAGTAATGGTACCCGCACCAATATTAACTTGATTACCAACTACTGAGTCACCAATATAACTAAGGTGGCTAGCTTTACTATCTCGACCAATCTGACTATTTTTTAACTCCACAAAGTTACCAATTTTGGCGCCGCTAGCCAGTATCGTCCCTGGCCTTACTCGCGCAAAAGGCCCAACCACACAGTTATCACCAATTATCGCGCCGTCAATCACACAATTAGACCTGATGATCACATTCTTACCAATCTTAGTATTTTTCAAACAGTTGTTTGGTTCAATACTGGTGTTATCACCAAGCTCAACTTTTCCTTCCATCACCACATTAATATCAATCATCACATCACAACCAAATTTCAAATCTCCCCGTAAATCGAAGCGAGCAGGATCCATCAAAATCAAACCATCGGTAGCAAACTTATCAGCTTGCTTACGCTGATATTTTCTTTCTAACTCCATTAACTGATATTTGCTATTTACTCCACTAACTTCATCACTATTATTTACCATTAAAGAAGCTACTCCCTTACCATCTTTAACTAACATCTTAACTAGATCAGTCAAATAATATTCACGTTGCTTATTTCCTCTTTTTAGCCGAGAAAGATACTTAGCTAATATCTCCTGATCGGTTACTAAAATACCGCTATTAATTTCCTTAATTTTACGCTCTGATATGGTGGCATCACGCTCTTCTATAATCTGACTAACAGCACCATGCTGATCACGGATAATCCTACCAAAACCAGTTGGGTCATCTAATTTAGTCGTTAGTATAGCCAATTTAGAGATGGCGGATTTTTTGATCAATTTTTGCAGGGTAGCAGTGGTAATAAGCGGCACATCAGCATATAAAACTAATACCCTACTGCTCTTTGCCAGATATGGCAATACTTGTTTAACTGCATCTCCTGTCCCGATCCTATGACGTTGTTTGACCCAAACTAGATCATGAGATTTAAACTGATCGCTAAACACTTGTAACTCTTCACTACACACAACATAAATTTTTTGGGGATGTAACTTTTTAGCCGCAATGATCACTCGTTCAAGCAAGCTTTTACCGCCTAGTTTATGCAATACCTTGGGTAAATCCGAGTACATTCTTGATCCTTTCCCTGCTGCTAAAATAACTACATTTAAATTCATCTTACTTATCTCCACGATGAGAAACTTGGATGGTACGTAATTTAGCTGTAGCTTGAGCAATTTGGGTTAAGGCACCTACAAAATCAGTACGGGATTTTTTATCGACTAGAATACCTCTCGCACCAGCACGAGCTTCTAAAGAAGCCTTTTCATCCAAATCTGCAGCACGAATTATCGTATCTGCCAAAATTGTAACTATCTCAGGCTGAACTTCTAAAATACCACCTGATACATAATATACTTCATGATTATTATCAAGCGTGGTTCGAATATAACCTGGCTTAAGCTCAGTTAATAGCGGCAGGTGACCTGCTAAAATACCCAACTCTCCCATGACACCAGTTACCACCACCATAGCAACTTGACCAGAAAAAATACTGGATTCTAAGCTAACAATTTCAAGTTGAAATCTTTTACTCATGACCACCTTGGTTTAATTGACTAGCCTTCTCTACCGCCTCTTCGACGGTTCCTACCATGTAAA
>CAZTPH010000066.1:0-7212 GCA_964614705.1 uncultured Coxiellaceae bacterium | reverse complement strand
AGAATTTCTGATAGAATATTTGCAAAGCAAAGATTTGCAGTGGGCGATTGAACTATATCGGTTACATTTTGAAGATAGAGATAAAAAGTAGCAGAGATTGAATTAAGAGGTTTAGTGAGTTTATGAAAAATCCATTTAAAAGAGAAAACGTATCATACAAAGGTACTGAGCCATTGACTCCATATCAAAAAGCTCAGCAGGAATGGGATGCAAGAATTGGATCATCCAGAGTCCAAGCTCAAAATTGGCGCTTCGTGGCTTTATTTTCTTTGTTGGCAGCTTTGCTTTTATTGATTATTTTAGTTATGGTGCTAGCTTCTCATAAAGATAAGATCTATGTTGCTGAGGTAACTAAAGAGGGTAGAGTAGTAAACGTTGCCCCGCTTTTAGTTAAATATCAGCCAACCGACGCGCAGAAGAAATTTTTTCTTGCTCATTTTATTGAGCTTATTCGTAGTATTCCGCTTGATCCAGTTTTGGCCAAGAAAAATTGGTTGGCTGCTTATGATTTTCTCAATAATCGCGGGGCCGAGCGACTTAATTTTTACTTTAAACAAAATAGTCCAGTTGAGCTTTTGGGTAAAAAGACAGTTGGGGTGCAAATACTCGATATTAATCCCATTAGCCCTACCACTATCCATGTTGATTGGGTGGAAACTATCATTAACAATGATGGTCAAGAAGAGGCTAAAAAAGATTATAGCGGAGTGTTTACGATTGATATCAAGCAGCCAACTAAGCAGCGTGATATCTTAAATAATCCACTTGGGCTATACATCGTTGATTTTAATATTGCTCCTCGGGAGACAGCAAAGAACTAAGTTTTAGTTTAAAAATTGATATTTTTTTGGAGTTTGGCTATGAGAGTATTAAATAAAATATTATTGGTAACTGCAGTAGTAGTTATGGCTAGTGCATGTCAAAGCGAACGCGCTAGCAATCGTGGTAATTATGCGCTTGCGGTTGATTCAGGCAGTAAGCTGCAAAAAGTAAAGAAGGTGCCGGTCGCAATGCCTGGGCAATTGATGCCGCTGAAAAAAGGGAGTTCTAAAAAACTGGTGGGGGAAGAAGCAACTTTAGAAGCTAACAAAAAATCGATCAAGCAAGCCTCCAGTAACAGCTATATAAATTCTATTATGAATTTTGATTATATTTCGGGCGCGCTTTATCAGATCTATTCAGCGCCACTAAGTGTTACCGATATTCAGTTTCAAGAAAATGAACATATTGTAGCGGTGGGTGCTGGAGATACAGCGCGTTGGCAGGTATCAAAGACTTACAGTGGTCTAGGTGCAAGTAGGAGAGAGCATCTTTTAGTTAAGCCGCTTGAAGAGGATTTGACCAACGGTTTAGTAGTGACCACCGATCTACGTACTTACCATATGGTATTGAATTCTACTGCGAAAACCTATATGGCATCAGTTTCATGGCGTTATCCTGACAGCGATGGATTAATTACTAATTTTGAGGATGATGATTCTGTCGATAATTCTTCGGATCCAATGAGTGGGGTTGATCTTAGTCGAATGAGTTTTAATTACCAGATTAAACTTTTAAAAGGTAAAGCCCAAGACTGGTATCCAAAAATAGTGTTCCACGATGGTAGTAAGACTTATATTAAGTTTGGAAGTAATGTACAAGATGTGCCCAGTTTATTTATTATGGATGGTAAGAATGCTGAAATTGTTAATTATCGGGTGCATGGTAATTATTATATTGTTGATCGAGTCGTCTATCAGGCACAATTACGTGGTGGTCCGCTAAATCATCCTGATATTGTACAGATTACGATGAAAAAGTAGATGATCATATGATTAAACAAGAGAAAATAGCAGTTCAAACTTTACCAAAAGTAGCAGTTCAGCTTAATCGTAAAATGATTATCTCTGTGGCGGCTGCGGTTACAGCTATTGTTTTGTTTGGCATCATCGGAGCTTTCTCAGTCGGCAAAAAACCAGTCGTTGATACTGATGCCTCGACCAGCACTAGTGCTGCAAGCCGTGGTGGATTAAGTCGTCAGGTGACCATTGACCCAGAAATTATTGATTTACCTAGTAGTTATACTGATATAGCAAAGATCAAGAAATTTTCTCAGATTAATGAAAACGATCAGCGTTTTGAAGATGTTCTAAGACAACTTGAAGAGTTACAGGGTGAATATCGCTCACTTAAGGAACAATACGATAGTAAAGGTGAGCAGCCAGAGAAAAAAGTTGATGATGAGCAAACGCGAATCGCCAAAAGCAGCGAGCTGGTGTTTAAGGGTCTAGGTTCAGATGTAGAAAATATGTTTGGAGATTCTTCAGATCGTTCGCGTTCTAGATTCGGGGCTGCTAATAAAGATGAAGATGTTCCTATGACGCCTGCTCAGGAAAACTTAATTAAGACTAAAGAAGAGAATAAAAGAAGAGCAGCAGTAGCAAAAGGCAGGGATGAAGCCTCTGAGATCTATGATATGCATGGCGTCATTAAACCAATCTCAAAATATCAACTACAAGCTGGAACTTTGATTCCTGCCACCCTTATTTCTGGGATTAATACTAGTTTGGTTGGCACGATAATTGCTCAAGTCAAGTCAGATATCTACGATACTGTTACGGGTAAATATTTGCTTATACCTAAAGGATCTAAATTACTCGGTGAATATGAGTCCCAGATTAGATCAGGTCAGCGTAGAATTTTAATGTTTTATACTAGAATCGTCCGTCCTGATGGGTCATCTATTTTGCTTAGCAGAGCCTTAGGTGTCGATGCTTTGGGGCAATCTGGAGTTGAAGGAGATGTCAATAACCATTGGGCCAGAATTTTGGGTGCGGCCACAATTTCTACTATTTTAACCGTTGGAGCGGGAATTGGTACCGATAGTATTTCCAATAGTAATAACTATCAACAAAATTCGATGCAACGAGCGGGGACTAGCGCTGGTGCCGCAATTAGTGATGTGGGTAGAAATATTACCAACCGGTCATTAGATATTCAGCCGACTATTACAGTTCCTCCAGGTTACCAATTTAATGTGGCGGTCAGAAAAGATATGGTATTGGATCCTTATAAACGTAAGAGGTAATTGAACGTGCAAGGTGGTTTTTTAAAAAGAATAGTTGGTGGAGTGATATTACTGGTGATGCTGCCTTATTCCTCTGCTTTTAGTGATCTAGAAAGTCTTATTAAATCACCATCTGGCATGTCAAGATGGGATTCAGGAAAAAATTATAAAAGTAGCAGTAATGCTACGGATCGTGAAGCTCAAACTAAGCGTGCGTTGGATGAGAAAAAAGAGTCTGAGGATAATAAAAATGGTGGTAACAGCATGACTCAGCAAGATGTTACTGCCGCCCAAAGTTTATTTAAAGATGCAACCTATGAAAACTTCGCTCCCCAAGAGGATGTGGTAATTTTTGATCCTAGCTATTTTGGTGGTTCAAGATGAATATCGATCCAGGAGTAGTTACTTTAGTTCAAGGTGTTTTTCTTGAGCATATTAGCGCTTCGTTTAATGTTGTGTCTCATTATGCTTTTAATTTACTCTATTTTTTTGCAGTTATAGAGGTGGTGGTTATCGGTTTGCTTTGGGCTTTGCAAAGAGATCTTGGGATTGGAAAGATCCTTTTAAAAATCATTAAGATTGGTTTGATTTTTTTTGTGATCCGTAATTATCAATGGTTGTTAGGTACGATTTTAGATAGTTTTGCTAAACTTTCTGGAGTGGTGGTGAACAGTGAGGAGGTGACGCAATATATCTTTAATCCAGGAAAAATTTGGCAATATGGATATGATGTTGGAGTAAATTTATTACAGCTAGCAACGACGGGGAATTTGTTAGGGTTGACTATGGTGCAAATTTTTCTTGGTTTTGGTATTTTGCTGGCTTTTGGTTTGCTGGGAATTTGGTTAGTAGTACAGATTGTCGGTTTTTACTTCGTTTCTTTTGGCGCTTTAATTTTGATGCCATTGGGTGCATTTAATCCTAGTAAACACATGTTTGATCGTGCAGTACGGGGGGTATTGCAAGCAGGGATGCGTTTAATGGCGGTTATGATCGTAATTGGTATTGCGGTGGTTACTTGGAATAATTTTGATTTTACGCCTATGACTAGTGGAGCTGAATTTAATATCAATCAACCTTTGGGGTTATTATTTACTGCTATTTTATTTTTAAGCTTGGCTTATTATTTGCCGAGCATTTTATCTCAAATAGTTGGTGATATTGGTGGTGGTTCAGATAGCTCCGTATCAGTTACAACTAATGTCGCTACTCAAGAAGCAGTTTTTGCACCAGCTAGTTTTGGATCTGGTGATGTTAGATCGGCAACCACAGTTGCTTCAATGGCAGGCGCGGGTTCTGTCGAATCTGCAGGGCCTGCATCAGTGTCAATTTCTGGTAATCAAGGAGGATTTGCTTCTAGTAGTACTTTGGAAGGCGGCAGTAGAGATAGCATGTCTCAGGCAAACAAGATATCTAAGAGCATATCAGACAAGACAGTCAAAAAAATCAAAGCTGATCTATTAAAGGCTTTAGATGACAAGAGAAGTGGTGGATAAAATTTTGTTGACCAAAAGGTGGAAGCCTTTATTTCTGGGGTTGTTTTTGGTTGGTTTTTTATTTCTGATTACTCAATTAATTAAAATGTTTGGTTATCATATTATTTACTCTCCTACCCCCAGTATGCCCAGTGGTTTTTATTTGGTTGTTCCAGCCAAAAATATTTCTCGTCATGATATTGTTGAATTTACGCCGCCAGACAGAGCTACTAAGATGTTGCAGGCTAATCGTTGGTTGCCTAAGGATTGGACTCTAATCAAGTATGTTTTGGCGGTGCCGGGAGATCATGTATGTGTTAAAAACAAGGCAATTTGGGTTAATGGTAGATTGATCGCCAAGATTTTTACCTATTTTGATAACAACAAACCATTACCTAAATTTAATATTTGCGGTAGAATTGGTGCTAATCAATATCTATTGATCGGAACCGCAAGCCCAAGATCTTTTGATAGCAGATATTTTGGTTTGATCTCTGCCGAGCAGATTATTGGAAGGGCGCTTCCTATCTTTTTATATAAAAAATAATGGGGTTTTATGTTAGCAGACAAGAGTAAAGGTCGTCATTTGGATATGCTTAAAACAGCGTTGGGCGCTGAAATTGTAGGTCTTTTGGCAGATAATGATGTTATTGAAATTATGTTAAATCCAGATGGTAAATTATGGGCTGAGTCTTATAGCAAAGGCAAATATTTTACCGGAGTAGTTATTAGTGATAAGCAGGCAGCTAATATCATTAAATTAGCGGCAGCCTATCATCAAGAGATAGTTGATTATGATCATCCTGAGGTGGCGTGTGAGTTACCCGAAAGCAGTGCTAGGTTTCAAGGGTGGTTGCCGCCAGTTGCAGGTGCGCCTACATTTACCGTCCGTAAACGTGCCACGATGATTTTTACTCTGGATGATTATGTTAAAGCCGGTTCCTTGACTTTAGAGCAAGCTGAACGTTTAAAACAAGATATTAAAAATAGAAAAAATATTTTAATCGCCGGCGGTACATCTTCGGGGAAAACTACATTTGCTAACGCGTTGTTGTATGAGTTAAAAGACTGTAAAGATCGGATTATTGTTTTAGAAGACTTACCGGAGCTGCAGGTTAGTGCTGAAGATTGTGTTAAATTAACGACAACTAGCACCGTATCGATGCGTACCTTGGTTAAGGGTATATTAAGAATGAGGCCAGATAGAATTATTATTGGTGAAGTTAGAGATGGCTCAGCATTAGAGTTACTAAAAGCTTGGAACACCGGACACCCAGGAGGTATTTGTACTATCCATGCTAACAGCCCAGATGCTACAATCTCACGATTAGAAGACCTGGTGCATGAAGTGGTCAGCGTAGTGCCAAATCACCTGATTCAAGAAGCAGTCAACATTATTATCTTCATGCAAAGAGAGCATGACGGAAAATATGCCGTTAGCAGTATAACTGAACTAACGGCATACTAAAGATAATAACTATTCAAGCGCGAGAACATCTTCGGCTTGTGGACCTTTAGGCCCAGATTTTATTACGAACTCAACTTTTTGACCTTCATTAAGAGAACGATAGCCATCGCCACGAATTGCACGATAGTGAACAAACACATCTTCGCTACCTTCTACCTGAATAAAACCATACCCTTTTGAAGCATTAAACCACTTAACTGTACCAACAACACGATCTGCCATATATACCTTTCTAAAAAATTTAACAAAAATCCCTGCAACGTCAGCGTCACAGCGGGCGTATCTTAACATAGATGTTGATTAAATAAAAACTATATTTAAGAGTACTCTGAAATATAGTTTTTTTGTTGTCATTGCGAGTTACGAAGTAACGAAGCAATCCAGAAATATGTTGTAAATTAAGGCAATTCTGGATTGCTTAGTCACAAAAGAGGCTGCTCGCAATAGGTTTCAATTCCCGGATTTAGGTTTAAGTTATGGTGTGATAGTCACAATTACACATCCTAATTTTTTATAATTATTCTTTAAATCAATGAGTTATTGTTAGTTGGGCTTAAGCTTACCTTAATTTAACAAGAGTATAATAGCCCGAGATAGACCTGTAGAGATGTTTGGATTTTAGGGGTTTTTATGACAGATTTTCGTAGCGTAATTTTAAAATTGATAGGTGATTATAAAAATATCATCAAAAAAGAGCTTACCACAGCTAACTTTTCTGCATTCTTGAAACATATGAAGCTGAAAAGGTCTTATTTGCGCGATATGAGTGACGTAGAGCTTTATCGGGTTAGTTTAAATATAGTCTCTGATCTTAAAGGTAGGTATGATAAACCAAAATTTAAGGCAACAAGTGTTAACCACTATAGCGGCGTTTCGGGGTTTATTAAATATTTAGAGAATGTTTTAGAGCAATATTGTATAGATGGTAATAAAGTGGTTAATTTAGGGCATAGGGTTTCTGTGGTGCTGTTAAACGCTATTCAAATGATTAATAACCAGAAGGAAAATGATATTGTTAAAATTGAACAACTGAGGGATTATGCCAATATTATCTCCATCTATGGTAACGATGAGCAAAAGAGGATTTTTACTAATATGGTTAGACATATCAAACTTTACTAATTAAACCTAAATCTATTTATAGGCTCTAAATATTTTTTCTTGATCTTTTCCCGCGTAATTTTTATCTTTTTTTCTTGCTAAAATTGACCTGACATCATAGA
>CAZTPH010000065.1:0-7220 GCA_964614705.1 uncultured Coxiellaceae bacterium | reverse complement strand
TCAATCGGTCAACTAACGTACTAACTATATCGGTCATATCACGTATTAGTGACACCAACTTTGCCAGATTCATGAAAAAATGGTAACTTACCTACATGATGAAAAACGCCACCAAAACCATCTTGATCTCTGCAGGTGAGCTATCAGGAGAGATGCACGCAGTAAATCTTATTCAAGAGGTGCAAAAGATTATTCCTCAAGCTAAATTCTACGGCATGGGATCGAGCTTAATGAAACAATCAGGGGTGGATATTTTGGTCGACACCAAAGAACTAAGCATAATTGGCGCCCTTGAGATAATCACTAAATTTAAAAAAATCTGGCGCGCGCTAAAAACAATGCAAAAGGCCATAAAAAATGATAAACCTAATCTCTTAATTTTAATCGACTACCCAGAATTTAATTTGCGCCTAGCAAAAGCGGCAAAAAAAGCCGGGGTAAAAGTTTTATATTTTATCAGCCCTAAAATCTGGGCGTGGCGCCAAGGAAGAATCAAAAAAATTCAAAAATATGTTGATCTAATGGCTGTCATCTTTCCCTTTGAAGTTAATTTTTACCAAAAATTTAACGTTCCAGTAAAATTTGTGGGAAATCCCCTGCTAAAGATGATCCAAAATAGATTACCCGTAGAAGAAGCCAAAAAACTATTCAATCTAAAATCAGAATATCAAACTATCGGCCTGTTTCCCGGTAGCCGCAGTAGTGAAATCAAAAGACTGTTGCCCATTATGCTAGAAACAGCTGAACTTTTAAGTGCAAAAAACTCCAAACTACAGTTTATCTTATCTCAAGCATCATCAATTACCGACCAAGAGTTAGCCCAACATCTTGCCACTAGCAACCTCTCCATCAAAGTAGTTAGCGGGCATAATTATAATGTAATGCAGGTGTGTGATGCCATTATTTCAGCCTCAGGTACCGCTACATTAGAAATAGCTTTGTTGGCTATTCCTCTCGTGATTATCTATAAAATATCTTGGTGGGAATACGAAATAGCCAAGCGCCTGATTAAAATACCGTATGTTGGTCTGTGTAATATTTTAGCTCAAAAATTAGTTGTACCGGAATTGCTGCAAAACGATGCCACCCCGGAAAAAATTGCGCAAGCCATCGAAACCATCATCCAAAACCAAGGTTACGAGCAGCAAATGGTAATAGAACTCAAAAAAATCAGGCAAATTTTCGAAGAGACCGAGAAGACAGAGATAGCCGTGCTAGTAAAAAATTTGCTTGAATCTACCTCTTGAGTTTATTTTGGCAATATGAGGCTCATATAAGTTTTGCGGAGATTATAGCGGCTAATCACCGCAAAAAATACGGAGATTGCTTGGTTTTAGTAAAAATAAGCGCCATAATCTACGCAAATATTGCAATTTCTGATATGTGTCTTGCGCGGGCAGATGGTATTTCAGAACGGTTTTATAGCATGTCAGCAAGTATCGAAAAAGAGCGCAAAACTTATTACACCAAACTAGAATCTTGCCAAAAGGGTGAACTTGATATAACTAGCTGGCTAATATGGTTCCTCTCTTGTCTTGGCCGGGCAATAGAAAACGCAAATAAAATTCTTGGCGAAGTTTTGCATAAAGATAATCTTTGGCGAAAACTCAGCAGTTACTCAATTAATGAGCGACAACGTAAAATTATCAATATGTTGCTTGATGATTTTTAAGGGAAACTTACTACCAGCAAATACGCCAAAATAATGTTCACAAGATACCGCATTAAGAGATCTTCAAGAGTTAATAAATATAGGCATAATGCTCAAAAGTACTAGCAGTTGGCGCAGCACTAGTTATCAACTAAGAATGGATACAACCCCTTGATTTTGTTATCTCCATGCCTTCGCGAGGATAACAAAAATTTCATCTTGCAGCAGTCTCAGAATGAAAAAATTTAAGTTCTAAAGGGGCAAATGAGACATGATGAATATTAAAGTATGCAACAATAGCAAAATTGATCTGTTGTTGCACATCCATGTACTGGTTATAGTCTCCACTTAACACGTAGTAAACTATTTCGAAGATAAATCCATAGTCATTAAAACTTACCAGATGCGCTCGGTCAAAAGTGACTCCCTCGATATTTTTTATGATTTTTCTTATCCCATCAGGAAGTAATTGTAATTTTTCCAACGGTGTGTCATAAGCCACCTTAATATTGAACAGAATACGTCGCTGTTGCATTCTTTTATAATTCCTAACTCTTGACTCAGTCAAATCAGAGTTAGCCAAAACCAGCTCTTCACCACCCAAACTTCTTAATCTAGTGGTCTTGATTCCAATATGTTCTACGGTTCCTTGGAAATCGTCAACTACTATAAAATCACCAACATTAAATGGGCGATCAAAATAGATGGCAAAACAAGAGAATAAATCTTTTAGTAGCACTTGCGAGGCAAGAGCAACTGCCACACCACCAATACCTAAACCAGCAATTAATGGCGTTATCTTAAAACCCAAATTATCGATCAAAACACTGATGCCAATTACCCAAATTACTATTTTGGAAAAGGTCAAAAAAAATCGCACGTTTAAAAGCTGCATTCTATATGTATTAGTTTGTGAATATTTATTAATAAAATAATTTAATATCAAGTTATTAATAATGTGGATAAAAGATATTCCGAAAAAAATCACTGCAAGAATATCAATAATATGATCAGCTTTGCCTGGCAAATTCAAGAACTGTAGATAGACATACAACATAAATAGATAAAAAACGGTAATAACACTAGTTCCGGTTTTTTGCAATACCTGTTTAATACCATCAGGCATAACACGGCTTACTTGGTTGATAATGGATTGTTGATAAACTTTTATTAACCAAATGCCGAGCGTAATATAGAGCATTATGAATAAATATTCATAAACTTTATTATGCCAAAAAACCGCGGTTAATATTTCAGTGATCATAAACATACCCCATCATATAGACGATATTCTAACGTCAATTTTAAAACCAGACCTACTGAAGCTTATTTCGGTAGATCTTGAGCATCAGCTAAAACATTAGTATTAACATTAGTCAATTCTACTTCATCAGCCATAGCTATATATTTTTTATAACCCGTTGTGGTCAATATTTTATCCAACACTAGATAGATACCGAATCCCAAACATAATAGATACATAAAGAAACCACCTGAGGTTTTAGCCGCTAAAACCTCGGAAAGAAATGGACTGAAACCTCCAAATATCGCCCCGCCACTATAGCAAATGGAGCAAGCTGTCATACGGTACTTAGGAATAAAAATCTCAGCATACATCCCTGTTAAATAACCAGCTAAACCACAATACGCTATCGACATTAAAAAAAAGCATGATGCCACCCAAATAAAACTATTGGATAAAGTCAATGAAAGAACTCCCAGACAAAAAACAGACACAATCTTCTTAGATACTCCGATTCTGTCTGAGCTTTTGTCAGCAAGCCTACCCCAAAATGTATAACCAATTAACGAAAAAACCAACATGGTATTTATCGCAATTAAAGCTTGATACTTAGGAACTTTTACATAGATCTCTAAATAGGTGACAAAATAGCTAAATACCGCATAATAAACACATGCCATCAAAGCAGCCAGCGTTGTCATATATATAACTTCAGATGACTGTTGCCTAAATATAGCTTTTAAATGAAAATCTTTTGTTGCTGCATGTTTTTTAAAATCTGGTTTTATCTTTAAATATACCATAAACAATACCCCGCTTAACACGAAGGGTATCCGCCAAGCCAGCTCTTTTGAAAAATATCCAATACTATATTGTGAAATTAGACTAACCAGAGATGCCAATAAACAACCAAGCACTACTATAGACAGAATCATACTCACTAAAAATGAGCGTTTTCCTTTTTCTCCATCATCTACAGCGATTGCAATTAATCCTGAGAGCTGCCCACCAACTGATACCCCTTGCAGCACTCTCAAACTTACCAAAATTATTGGCGCTACTACCCCTATTTGCTGATAAGTAGGCAACAGAGCCACCACTACAGTAGGTATTGCCATAAACCATACAGTAATATTTACACTGTAATGCTTACCAAATTTATCACCGATATAACCAAATATAATTGATCCCAAAGGCCTAGCAATAAAGCTAGCACTAAAAGCTAAAAACACCATTAATAAACCGACAAATGGATCAGAACTTGGGAAAAATGAGTGCGCAATTGAGGTAGCAAAAATGCCATATAAAGAAAAATCGTACCATTCTAAAATGTTACCAAAAGAGGTCTTTAAGAAATCTACAGTAGAGTTTTTAGTTTTCATATATTTATAAAATCCTTACTTAAAACCATAAGCATATACCTATTGACAAAACATCAATAAATTTAAGGCAAATTCGGACAAGCGAAGCTTGAGACAAGCGATACTATGATCGTAAGCTCATGGAAATTTACACCAAATTTATATTACTAAAATCCTAAAATAGATCTGTCTACTTAGAATTTTCCGCTTTAGAAACTTCAGCTTTAGGATCTGTAGCTACAGCTGTTGGTTTATTACCTTGATTCAACTCTTGATGCAAAGCACCCAATGTACTACTAATCTTGGTAATAACATCAGCCTGCTTATTATTACCATCCGCTAACTCCTGAGTAAACTTAACCAGCTCAGCCAAACAAAACCCAACTGGATCATCCTTATTCGCATCTGGAATTTTAGCTGGCGCAATCATCGATTTAACGTCATTGATAATCTTCTGCAACCCTAGTTTATCGGTAAATTTTGATAAGTCTGACATTTTCATCTCCTCATGAAAAAAATTAAAACTTCAACCTAATCGGCTAGCCACTACTCAACCGCTTAAGCTGTCCTAAAAAACTCTGCTCAAATTTGGCATCTATCTTTGCTTCAACCTCTAAACACCAAAAATTGGGCTTCGCAAACACTTGGCATTTTACCGCATCTTTTTCGGTCATTACAACTATTTCTTGATCATCAAAGCGTAAATCTTGTTCAGTGAAATCATGGTGATCAGGAAATAGATGCTCAATAATACTCAGGCCTAAATTTCGTAAAGTACTAAAAAATTTCTCTGGCCGCCCAATTCCTGCAACTGCTTGGATGGTCTTTCCTCTAAATTTGCTGACATCAGTCTCGATTGATCCATCGACCAAACTGCGCAAACCATTAACCTGTAAAAGAAGCTTATCACGATCAAAAGCCAAATAATAGTGCAAATTGGTATTAAAATTAGTAACCACAAAATCTACTTCTTTTAATCTGGTTATTCTCTCTCGCAATGGACCAGCTGGCAGACAATAACCATTTCCAAAGCCAAATTCATGATCAATGACCACCACTTCAATATCTCGTGGCAAATTGTAATGTTGCAAACCATCATCACTAATAATCACATCACATCCTTTAGCAATAGCTATCATTGCTGCAGTCAGTCTATTTTGACCTACCACCACCAGAGAACCAGTGCGACGAAAAATCATTACTGACTCATCACCAGCATATGTAGCTAAAGTATTGTTATCAACTATAATCGTAGCTTTACTACCACTTCTACCATAACCACGACTAATGATGCCTACCTTATAACCTGCCCTATCTAATAACTTAGACAAACAGATAACCAATGGAGTTTTACCCGCACCACCAACAGTAATATTACCAACCACTATGACTGGCACTGCTAATTTCCCTTTAACAAACAACCGATAATACAAACGCCGCAACCAAATAATTAACAGATAAACTAACGACAACGGGCAAAGCAATACACTAAGCAAATTCTTTTTATACCAAAATTTTGGTAATAATAATTTAATCAAGCTTCTCCTCGACCATGAAATTGCATATTATATAACTTAGTATAACGCCCATCCTTCCATAATAACTCTTCATGAGTTCCACACTCTACAATTTTACCATGATCTAAAACTAAAATTTTGCCTGCATGTTCTATAGTAGACAAGCGATGAGCAATAACTATCGTGGTTCTACCACTCATTAGATTACTCAATGCATTCTGAATATGTTTTTCAGATTCACTATCTAAAGAAGAGGTCGCCTCATCTAAAATCAAGATGGGAGCATCTTTTAATAGCGCTCTGGCTATAGCGATTCTTTGACGCTGACCACCAGATAATAATAAGCCATTTTCTCCTACCATAGTATTTAAACCATCAGGTAGATATTTAATAAACTCCATGATATGAGCTGCCTCAGCTATCTCAATAATTCTTTTTTCATCTATACCATTAAACACTCCATATGCGATATTATTAGCTATGGTATCATTAAATAAGGTTAGATGTTGAGATACCATAGAAAACTGCTTCCGTAAATCTTGCAGTCGATATTCGCGAATATCAAGTCCATCAATCAAAATACTTCCAGAACATGGGTCATAAAACCTAGGCAATAAACTAACCAGAGTAGATTTACCACCACCAGAAGAACCAACCAAGGCTACTACCTGTCCAGGTTCAACAGTAAAATTGATATTATGTAAAATCATTTTTTTTGAGGTAGGATACTTAAAATTAACCTCGCGGTATTCAACCCGACCTACTGCACGTTGCAAAGAAAACGTACCTATATTATTTTCCGGTGATTCATCTAGCAAACTAAAAATACTTTGCGCACCGGCTACTCCTTTTTGAATCTCGGAGTTAATTTTAGTTAAACGACGCAAGGGGGTAAGTAAACGAATAATAGAAAAGACGAATGCACTAAGCGTAGCAGCAGTGATAGTATTGTACAAAGAGGTCTTGGTCGCTATTAACACCACAGCAGCAAGTGGCAAGGCGGTAATTAACTGAGTAATTGCCGTACCTAAAGAGGCGGTAGCAACCACCTTCATCTCTCTTCTACAATTGTCATTCGCAGCATTGAAAAATTTCTTGATTTCAAAATTTTCACCACCAAAAATTCTAACCACCTTATAATTTTCTATTCCCTCTGAAGCAATTTGGGTTAGATTACCCATTGTCCCCTGAACATTACTACTCAGGTATCTTAAGCGTTTAGCAGTATAGCGAACTATATGAGTAACAGCAGGAGCAGTAATCAAAAACATTAAGGTTAA
The DNA here is from genome assembly GCA_964614705.1 of uncultured Coxiellaceae bacterium. GTDB lineage: Bacteria > Pseudomonadota > Gammaproteobacteria > UBA9339 > UBA9339 > CAZTPH01. Next base: position 168 of record CAZTPH010000065.1, on the reverse strand, counting down.
TTGCCAATTTAATGAAAACATTACTCCTAATAAAGCAATTAAAAACATTCCTTCTTGTAGCAATGTAATTAAGGTATCAGTAGAAGAAGATGCAACCTGCTCAGTATTATAAATTAAAGTAGAAATTAATTTACCAGACGTCTCTTTATCATAATAACCTGCTGGCAA
>CAZTPH010000064.1:0-7241 GCA_964614705.1 uncultured Coxiellaceae bacterium | reverse complement strand
AAACTCATTTTCTTTTGTCAAATCGTCTGAATCCATTATCTGGCGTGCCTTTTGGTCAGATTTTCATTTCCAAATATAGCCATACATAATTAAATTTATTTAATAAACACCTTGATTATTATGTAGTTATGTGATATTTATATAGGCCATGAAAATCGGTAATTTACATTTGGAAATACAAAAACATCGGCAAAATTGTTATGGTTTGCTGCGAACAACGTATTGGGACAAAAAGGAAAAGAAAACGAAACATTCATCATGCGGAAGAATTACCGGTGTTGATTATGACAAGCTAAAATTGATACAAGCAGTTCTACGAGGCGAAGCAAAGCTTATAGGAGATGCTGATATTCCAAAAGTAACTTGCAGTAAAGAATATGGCGCATCTTTTGCCGTGTTACAACTAGCAAAAGAATTACAACTTGATAAAGCCATTTATTCAAAAAATAATTTACAATGGGTGAAAGACAGTCTTGCAATGATAGTAGGAAGATTAGTATATGCTGGAAGCAAACTATCATTATCTAACAGATATAAAGATACCTCTCTATGGGAACAATGCGGGATTGATGGCAAGGTTGATGTTGATGAACATTGCTATGCAAGCATGGACAAGCTATTGTCACGCCAACGAGCGATACAACAAGAACTAGCAAAAAAGCATTTGGGCTCCAAGACTTTGGTTTTATATGACATTACCAGCAGTTATTTTGAGGGCGAATATAGCGAAAGTGATTTAGTAAAATATGGATATAATCGTGATCATAAAAAGGGATACGAACAAGTAGTAATTGGCTTGGTATGTAATTCTGAAGGCTGTCCTATAGGTGTAGAGACGTTTCCTGGGAACACAAAAGATGAAACCACAGTAGTAAATAAAATTGGCGAGGTAAAAAGAACTTACGGTGTCAAAGAATTGGTTTTTGTCGGCGATAGAGGGATGATAACCAAATCTAATCTAGAAAAGCTAAACAATATAGAAGGATTAAAAACGATATCGGCATTAACGCATCCACAAATAAAGGACCTATTAACTAGGAAGGTAGTACAAATGGATTTATTTGATGAAAAAAACATTGTAGAAATTGTAGATCCGGAAGATATCACAAAGCGCTATTGCCTTTGCAAAAATCCAGCAGGTGCTGGGCGAGAAACCAATACCAGAAAAGCCCTATTAAAAAAAACCACAGATGAGCTTACAAAAATAGAATCATCAAAACGCAAAGCCACGGTAGAAAAAATATCGGCAAGGGTAGGCAAGCTTCTGGATAAAACCAAGATGGGAAAATTCATTACCTGGAACGTTGAAAATAACAAACTAAACTGGTCACTTAATCAAGACATTCTAGACTCTGAAATTTTAATGGATGGTTGCTACATAATAGTTTCTGATGTGCCAGCAGAACAAATGCAATCCCAAGAATTAGTTGCTTCATACAAAAAATTAACATTAGTTGAACAAGCGTTTAGAAATTTAAAAACTGTACAGCTAGAGGTTAGGCCTGTATACCACAAAACTGATACAAGAATACGTTGCCATATATTTATCTGTATGTTGGCGTATTATTTGCAATGGCACATGGCGAAGCGTCTCCAACCGCTTTTCCAAAGTAATGGCAAGTACAAAGCCAGATTCTGGACTTTTGAAAACGTCATCGAGAGATTAAAAAGCATTCGCCAGGAGGAAATATTAATAGCCGGAGCAAAATGCAAGATAATAACTGAATTAGATAATGACCAAAGTCAAATTATGAAGCTGCTGAGAATTAAAATCTCCAGCCATAAACAGGAAAATTAATTTTAGCTACAAGCCTCACCGAACAAGGATTTCGGCGTACAACTAAAAAGAAAATGAGATTATCATCAATAATACCTTTTTCAGCTGCTTCACGCAGTAAATCACGGAAAGACCAAGTATCTATTTCTGCCGGAGTAGGAGACTCAAGTTCTAGCGTGAGTTTATCACGAGCAAGGGTAAAACTATCTTGGATGGCTTGATTTTAAAGGGTTATAGCGAATTTAAAAATGTATACACCAACACACACCAATAAAATCAATTAGTTGCAATTTTAGCCTCTAAAAGCAACCCAAAAATATGTGTAGATAATCAGAGTATACGCAAATTTTTCTTAAATAAATATAAAATTCAATTACATACAGAAATTAGTGTTTATTTTGTGATAAACTCACGCTAGCTGTCTTTTTAACATCTTCCAACAAAGCTCATAGGTATACTCAAACCGCTGAATTACAGCACCCCTTAATTCTTAGTCATCTAGATTTTCTTTCGAACGTTTAATAGCCTTATCTAAACTGGCAATTACCTTCTCCAAAGAAGAAAAATCCAATCTTTTAGACATACCCATCACTCCCAAATTAATCATTTATGCTAAGCAAATGATACCCCGAAAAACAAGGCGATTCTAATTTTTTCATAACCATTAGCAAGCTTTTTAGTTCAAAGGAAACTACTCAAAGACCAATGTGTTAGTTTTGACAACCGGCATCTGGTCCGCTGATTCCAATTTTTTTTGCAGTCATTGCTAATTTATCTGTTTATATATTATTATTATGTTAGACATCATGATCAATGGATAACATAAAATGAACTACCAGAAAATTGCCAGTAAGTTTGAATTGATGGGAAAACTATGCGCGATTGGTACAGGGTTAACTTTGCCGGTTTCTACAGCAGCGACAGTTACCTTATTCCCTTTAGCAGCTTTATTTAGCTTGGCTTCAGGTAATTGGCGTGAAAAATTTAAATTGCTTGCGAAAAATCCAGTTGCTATAACTTTCGTTGCTTTTTTTGCTTTATTTTTGGTGGGTGTTACATATTCTGTAGCACCATGGCACGATATTCTTATTATTTTGCGCAAATATATCCGATTTTTATTTGCTGTGCTTATCTTGCCTCTATTTGTGCAGCAAAAGTGGCGTGGTTATGCGGTTAATGCTTTTTTAGGTGGGGTGTTGATATTATTGGCCTCTTCCTATTTGAGAAATTATGGTTGGTTTAGTATTTGGGCTACTGGTGTAGTAGAGGTGTTTAAATCTAGTATTGAATTTAATTTTTTGATGGCGGTTGGTGCTTACTTGGTTTTAATCAAGATTTTTTCTATAATTGGTAATTACAGATGGGTTTGGATAGCTATATTTATTGCTATTGTCTATACAATATTATTCAGAAGTATGGGTAGGTCAGGGTATTTTGTTTTTGCTGGATTAATGGCATTATTCTTTATGCAAAAGTTTGGTTGGCGAGGCGTGGTGACTGTTTTTCTGAGTATAGTTGTGCTCTTTAGTTTGGCTTTTTATTTTTCTGCGACTTTTAAGGAAAGGATAAACTTAGTTTTTGATGAAGTTAAGAATTACCAACAGAATAATATTACCTCCGTTGGTTTACGGATAACTTTTGTTAAAAATAGTTTAAAGATAATCAAAAAGCACCCATTTTTTGGTTCTGGTACAGGTAGCTTTGCCAGTGAGCATGCATTAGTTGAATCAAGAGAAGCGGCTTGTTTTCGTAATCCCCATAATGAATACATACACATGATGGTGCAGTTTGGGCTTTTTGGTTTAGTTATGCTGTTGCTATTTTTTACCGTGCCACTTTGGTATAGTAAGTTTTTGCAAGATCAAGAAAGGTATATTGTGCGTGGAGCGATCGCGGCAGTAATGATAGGTAGTTTAGCTAACTCTTGGTTGCTAGATGTAACCCAAGGGTATTTTTACGCTTATTTTGTTGCCATAATGTTTGCGCAGAAACTTAGATTTGAAAAATAAAGATCTTGATAATATTTATATATAATCTAAAAATTTATTTGGTTTATAAGTTATTTCGATAAATGAGATTTGTTAGTTTGATCTTTATCAGGCAGATACAAATCTCCCGTTTGGCCGCATCCAGAAGCTAGCAATAGAAAACAACAAATTAGGCACAGGGCAGGCATTTTGCTCATATTTAGCTCGCATATTTGATGAAATGATTGTAAATTAAAAGCCGGCTAGTGTCTAAATTATTTTGCGAGTAAATATGTTAGAAATTATAGAGATTAATCCAAGTAGTACTCCTGATGCTTGTTTTATCTGTTTGCATGGACTTGGAGCAAGCGGCCACGATTTTGTTGATATCATGCCACTTCTGGGTGTGTCCCAAAATCTAAGTATCCGCTATGTCCTTCCCCATGCTCCGATGCGAAAAGTCGATTATCTTGGAGGAAACAGAGTAAGAGCTTGGTTTAACATCAAGGAACTAAATTCTAATAGTAAAGAATATATTGATGGTATTACGAGCTCAGACGCGCTAATTAAGGAGTTAATCGAGCATGAAATAAGCCATAGTGTTCCAGCCAGTAGAATAATTTTAGCTGGTTTTTCTCAAGGAGGGGTTATGGCATTATTTTCCGGGTTAAGTTATCCTAAAAAGCTAGGAGGGGTCGTATCTTTGTCGGCATGGCTTGTTTTTGCAGATAGCATTAATAATGATCAGCCAAGCGTTAACCAAAAAACTCCGATATTTATGGCGCATGGAATCGAAGATGAAGTGGTACCAATCAGTTGGGCCAGAAATAGTTTAAATGTTCTTGATAACTTAGGTTATAACGCCAGGTTACATGAATATCATATGAGTCATAGTGTTTGTGTGGACGAAATAGCAAGTTTAAGTTCTTGGATAAATCAGGTTTTGAGTTAGAATTTGATTAAGCAGCCAAATGATAGAGTTATGTTATTGATATATCGCTCATTTATTGCCGTATTGATCTCATTGTTAGTGGGGGATGTTTTTGCTTTGGGCGATGAGCGTAGGATTGATAGAATCCCTCAATTGGAATCGGCCGAGGCAACAGCTAATAAAAAGAGTGAGGATTTGTCAAAAATTTTAGGATGGGTAAGAGATTGTAAAAGCAACCTGCCCTGCGGCGGTTACTATTTTGAACCTAGTGAAATTGTCAAATGTCCAGCTCCTAACGCTGTTGGAGATAATGGGGTTAAGATCAATGCAAGTAAGCCTGCTTTTTTTTCTTACTCTGGGGAGTCGCTGCTTGAGGGAGATGTGGTGTTGTCTCAGCCTGGGCGACAGGTGCTAGCAGATAGAATCGATTTTATAAGGGATAATAAAAGTGGTAAAATCAAGAGTGCAATATTATCTGGCAATATAGCTTTTCGTGAATATGGAAAATTGTTAATAGCTAATCAAGGGGAGTTAGATTTTATTAATAAGAAGTATTATTTAAAACAAGGTTGGTACCGTTTTTTAAATAATGTTTCTACTGGGCTAGTGAATGTTTGGGGTAGAGCAAAGCGTGCTTTTAGTGAACATGATGGAGTGTTAGAGTTTGAGCAAGCCACTTATAGCAGCTGTCCTCCAGATGCAACATCATGGTATTTGTGGAGCAATAGATTAAAATTAGATAATAATCGTAGCCGTGGTGAGGCGATAAATTCAGTGCTTTTGGTTAAAAAAATCCCAGTTTTTTATCTACCCTATTTTAGCTTTGCTTTGGATAAAAAAAGAAAAAGTGGATTTTTGGCACCAAATCCATCTTATTCTTCAGACTCTGGTTATGGTTTTGATTTGCCCTATTATTTTAATTTAGCGCCAAATTATGATGCAACAATTACCCCAGAAATATTTACGAAAAGAGGAGTGTTGTTTAAAGGAGATTTTCGTTATTTAACACCCAATAGTAGTGGAGAGGTAAGAGCTGAATATATGCCTAAAGATCGCGCTTTTATTAATTTTCGTGATGCTAAAAGAACAGATATTTCAGACCAATATGCACTGAGATTGTTGCAACAAAGCAGCGATTATCGAGGCAGTTTTTCCTTTAAGCATAGCTCGGTATTTGATAGTCATTGGAGTGGCTTTTTAGATGCTAACTATGTTACTGATGATTATTTTGAGCAGAATTTCGGTGGTTATAGATCGGTAGCTAAAGACCAATTGTTGAATCGTGCTGACATCAATTATCTTGGAGAGCATTGGAGTTTTTTGGGAAGACTGCAAATGTTTCAAACTCTTCACCCAATTACCAGCGCAAGAACCATCGATCAATATCAAAGATTGCCTCAATTGGATATAGCTGGTGATTTTCCGGAGGTGTGGTCAGGAATAAATTACAGATTAGCAGGTGAAGTAGTTAATTTTTCTCATCGCCATGATTCCGAGGAGGATAGTAAAGCAATTGTTGATGGGGCAAGGCTACTGTTTTACCATGCGGTTAGTAAGTCGATTGATTGGCGGGGAATTGTTAGTGTGCCAAAGCTAGAGATAGCTGGAGTTGGTTATAGTATATATAATCGTGGGAATAAGCTTGCTGAGAATTCTCCCAGTAGTTTAGGTAGGTTATATCCAGCTTTTTCCTTAGATAATAATCTTGTTTTAACTAGAAATACCACTATTTTGGGTAGTCAATATCGTCAAACTTTTGAGCCGAGGATTTTTTATTTATGGGTCATAAAGCAGAATCAGGATGATTTGCCCATCTTTGATACTTACCTACCAGCGTTTGATTTTGAGCAGATGTTTCGTACCAATCGTTTCAGCGGTATTGATCGGATGGGAGATGCTAATCACCTGGTTTTAGCAGCTACTACTCGCTTTCTTGATCAAGAAGGAGGCGAGAGGTTTAATGCCAGTATTGGTCAGATGGTTTCTTTTCATAAGCATCAGGTGTTGGTTGAAAATAACGCTAGTACTATAGTGCCGTTTAATCCTGATCCATTAAAAAGTGAAGTACTTTCTCCTTTGGTAGGAAGAATGCAGTATTTTGTTAGCAACAGAATAAATGGTAGCCTTAATTTAGCGTGGGATCCCAATTATCGCCGCATGAATACTACCAATTTTAATTTGCAATATGTCGCAGATAATGATCGGGTTTTAAACTTATGGTATCAATATGCGCTAAAAGGAGACCAAGTATTACAGGGTAAGCCAATAAATCTTAGCAGAATTGGCCTTTCTTTTGGGTGGAAAGTTTGGCAGAATTGGAAACTATTAGGAAATTTGAACTATAATACTGGTTATAGTAGAGCACAAAATTATTTGTATGGGGTAGAATATAATAGTTGTTGTTGGGGCGGGAGAATTTTCCATAGTAGAAATTTTATTGGCATAGGTAGTGATAATAGCAATAATTATGATTCTAGATATTATTTGCAGGTGGTGTTTAAGGGGTTTAGTGATGTGGATTTCGGTAATACTAGTAGTATTTTGACCGAAAAGATTACTGGGTTTA
>CAZTPH010000063.1:0-7309 GCA_964614705.1 uncultured Coxiellaceae bacterium | reverse complement strand
CTTCCACACTGCGTTTTCCATCAAGCATCAGCTTAATCTCAGCGCCTAAATTTTTTGCTGCCCAGCCAAGATAGGTATCAAATAACTGACCAACGTTCATACGAGATGGCACGCCCAGAGGATTAAGCACAATATCAACTGGAGTACCATCAGCTAAGTGCGGCATATCTTCGACTGGAGCAATAATAGAGATAACCCCTTTATTTCCATGCCTACCTGCCATCTTATCGCCAGCTTGAATACGTCTTTTTACCGCTAACGAAACTTTTACCACTTTTAAAACTCCTGGCGCTAAATCATCACCCTGAGCAAGCTTTTTACGCTCCATTTCCAGTTTTTTATCGTGATCTTTCAAGATTTGTTTTAACTGTTTGGCTAGTTGTTCAATACTGCCTGACACCTCTTCATCACTTAACTTAATCTCTAACCATTTATCACGCGGTATATGCTCTAAAATCTCATTAGTGATAGCTGAGCCACTCTTTACCCCCTTAATAGCACCAACTATTTTACTGCCTAAAAGTAACTCTTTTGCCGACTGATAAACCACATCTTCTTTAATTCTTAACTCGTCAGCTAAATTTTTTCTTATTTTGGCAAAAATGGTTTTTTCACTTTCTTTAGAGCGCTCATCTTTTTCTACCCCATCACGCGTAAAGATCTGAACATCAACAACTGTACCAATAGTCCCTGAAGGAACACGCAACGAGCTATCTTTAACATCCGATGCTTTCTCGCCGAAGATTGCTCTCAGTAACTTTTCTTCTGGAGTTAGCTGTGTTTCTCCCTTCGGGGTAACTTTACCAACTAAAATATCCCCAGCCGTAACTTCAGCGCCAATATAAACAATACCACTTCCATCTAACTTAGACAGAGCACCCTCACCCACATTAGGTATATCACCCGTGATTTCTTCTGGACCTAACTTGGTGTCGCGAGCAATGCAAGTTAACTCTTGAATATGAATGGTAGTAAATCTTTCATCTTGTACTAAACGCTCGGAGATGATAATTGAATCTTCAAAGTTATAACCATTCCAAGGCATAAACGCCACCAGCAGGTTTTGCCCAAGAGCAAGCTCACCCAAATCGGTGCTCGGACCATCAGCTAAAACATCACCACTAGCAACTTTGTCACCAACCTCGACTAAAGGATGTTGATTGATACAAGTATTTTGATTAGATCTGGTATATTTAATTAAGTCGTAAATGTCTACTTCTCCTTTTCCTCCTTTTTTATCCTCTACTCTTACGACTATTCTTGAAGCATCGACTGAGTCTACTACACCTGATCTTTTTGCCACCACCACTGCCCCAGAGTCAATGGCAACTTTATATTCCATCCCAGTACCTACTAGAGGTTTTTCAGAGCGAATAGTTGGGACTGCTTGACGTTGCATATTTGAACCCATCAACGCACGGCTAGTATCATCATGTTCCAAAAATGGAATTAATGCTGTCGCAATCGATACTATTTGACTGGGAGACACGTCAATATAATTAACATTTTCTACACTAGTTAAGGTGGATTCTCCCTTATATCTACATGCAACTAACTCATCGTTCAAATTCCCGTTTTTATCTACCGACGCATTAGCCTGAGCGATATAAAAATTGCCTTCTTCAATCGCTGAAAGAAAATCTATCTCACTAGCAAGCTTACCATTAACTACTCTGCGATATGGGCTTTCGATAAAGCCATATTCATTGATTCTAGCGTAAACCGCAAGAGAGTTAATCAAACCAATATTTGGTCCCTCAGGAGTTTCAATAGGACACAAACGACCATAATGGGTAGGATGAACGTCACGAACCTCAAATCCTGCTCTTTCTCTAGTTAACCCACCAGGACCAAGTGCCGAAATCCTTCTTTTGTGGGTAACCGCTGTTAGAGGATTATTTTGATCCATAAATTGTGACAACTGCCCAGAACCAAAAAATTCTTTAATGGTTGCAGCTATCGGCTTGGCGTTTAGTAGATCCTGCGGCATTAAATTTTCACTGTCTGCAAGCCCTAAGCGTTCTTTTAATACTCGCTCTACTCGCACTAAACCAATTCTAAATTGATTTTCGATCATCTCTCCAACACTACGAATACGACGATTACCTAAATGATCAATATCATCTACTTCAGCTTTACTATTACGAATATCTACTAGTAACTTAATAACATCTACGATATCTTCCTTGCTCAATACCCCAGAACCAGAAAGCCCATCTCTACCTAAACGACGATTAAATTTCATTCTTCCCACCCCAGATAAATCATAACGATCTGAACTGAAGAAGAGGTTATTAAATAGGGTTTCAGCTGTGTCTTTGGTTGGAGGTTCGCCCGGACGCATAATTCGATAGATCTCAACTAATGCTTCAAGTTGAGTAGTTGAAGAATCTATCCTGATAGTATCGGAGATATATAAACCTCGATCCAATTCATTGGTATATAAAATTTCTAACGTATCAACGTTTGCTTTGCGAAATTTATTAATCAATTCAGCAGTAACTTCCGCGTTGGCCTGGGCTAAAACTTCACCGCTTTTTTTGTTGATCACTGGTTTTGCAATCACTCTACCTAATATATATTCCAGGGGAACGGTTAATTTTTCCACCTGCGCTTTTTGGAGTTGCAATACGTGTTTTTGCGAAATTCGCCTTCCCTGCTCAACAATAATCTCCCCTGAATGATCTTTGATATCGAAAACAGCAAGCTCTCCTCTTAAACGCTCTGGATTTAGCCTTAAGATGATCTCTTCTCCACGGAGATAGAAAAGATCGGTATCAAAAAATTTTTCTAAAATCTCTTCTGTGGTAAACCCTAAGGCACGCAATATTACTGTAACCGGAAGTTTGCGACGACGATCAATTCTAGCAAAAATACAATCTTTAGGATCAAACTCAAAATCCAACCAAGAACCACGATAAGGAATAATTCTAGCTGAAAAAAGCAACTTACCAGATGAGTGAGTCTTTCCTTTGTCATGATCAAAAAATACTCCTGGTGAACGATGCAACTGTGATACAACAACACGCTCAATACCATTGATTACAAAACTACCTGTATCTGTCATCAGAGGTAGATCACAGATATAGACCTCTTGTTCCTTAATATCTCTAATTTTTTTGCTAGATCCATCTTTATCGTAGATAGCCAGCCTTAATTTTAAGCGCAAAGGAGCAGCATAACTTAAGCTACGTGTTTTGCATTCACGTACATCAAAAATTGGCTCACCAAGAGTATAACCAACATAATCCAGCTGAGCTGTACCAGAATAACTAGTTATCGGAAAAACACTTTTGAAAACAGCATTAAGACCACTATCAGCCATCTGCTCTGGCAAAACACCACTTTGCAAAAAAGCTCGATATGAATCTACTTGCGTTGCTAATAGATAAGGAGCTTCTACGGCTACTGGGTGTTTAGCAAAACTTTTACGAATCCGCTTTTTCTCGGTATAAGAAAAGTTGTTTTTAACCCCAATATCTTTGGTTCTAGTCTGCTGGATATGGCTCATCAACTGCCCTCAATAACTCTAAAATCACCACCAAGCCCCAAAGATGAGGCTTGGCCCTATATAATTTTGTATATTTACAGAACTGTCTACTATTAAAGTCTACTTGACTTCAACAGTAGCACCGGCTTCTTCAAGCTTCTTTTTGATACTAGCAGCATCATCTTTGGTAACCCCTTCTTTAACCGTTGCAGGGACACCTTCTACCATATCTTTAGCTTCTTTTAGACCAAGGCCAGTAATTTCACGAACAACTTTAATTACGTTGATTTTGTTGGCACCAAAATTGGTCATTACAACATTAAACGCAGTTTTTTCTTCGACTGCTTCGGCAGCGGCGGGAGCTGCGGCAACTGCAACTGCAGCAGCAGCTGATACACCAAACTTTTCTTCCATAGCTTTAACGAGATCAACTACATCAATCACGCTCATATTAGCGATAGCTTCTAAAATCTGTTCTTTAGTAACGGACATCTTCTCTTCTCCAAAAAATTAATAATTAAGCACTTTTTTTATCGCGCACTGCTGCAACCGTACGCACCAACATGGCATATGGCTCAGCCATGGTACGAACAAACTTGGTAACCGGAGCTTTCATTACTGACATCAAAATAGCTATTGCTTGATCTTTTGTCGGTAACTTGGCTATTGCATCAAGATCCTTAGCTGGCAAAAGTTTGCCTCCCAAAGACAAAGCACACACATTTAACTTTTCGTATTCTTTGGTAGCCTCTTTTAACAAACGAGCAACTGCACCTGGATCATCATTTGCAAAAGCCAAAAACACTGGCCCTTGCAACACCTCTTGCATACAAGCAAAATTGGTGCTTTCCAAAGCTCGCTTAGCTAAAGTATTACGAATTACCTTAAGATAGATGCCAGATTTGCGCGCTTTATTACGTAAAGCAGTCATCTCTGATACCTTTAAACCTCGATAATCGGCAACACCTGCTGAAACCGCCTTTGATGCAACATCGATCACTTCATTTATAATCGCTTTTTTATCTTCTATTTTTAATACCACTAAACTACCTCCTCCCCTTATTTGGGGCGCTCTTATTTAGAAGATACCTAGAAAAGCAAAATAGCTCCACTACACCAAAAAAATCAGTAATCGCTATTTAAACCTTTCGCTTTAAAGAAATGCCGTTACACACAATTGGTATTTACGGCACCGTTTATGTAGACTGAGAAAATCTCAATTAATTCAAAGACTTAAATCTTTGAAATCTACAGTCTCTAACGGCAGGGATTACCCCTTCCGCAAAAAACAACTTCTTGCTTAAATTTAAAAACCATAAACCTAAAAACAAAGTTGGAAGATGATACATCTTTTTGTAACAAAAACAACTATTTTTGTTACAAACATTATCCAACGTGAATTTTATGTGACTTAAGCTATATCCAGGCTACCTTGGTCAATAATTAACCCGGGACCCATGGTACTTGATAAAACTACCTTTTTAAGATAAACGCCTTTGGCGCCAGATGGCTTAACTCTCTTAAGGTCATTCAATAAAGCTAGCAAATTATCTTTAAGATTATCAATAGAAAAGCTTACTTTGCCAATTACGCAGTGCACAACACCACCTTTATCAGCTCGATACGCTACCTGTCCTGCTTTAGCATTTTTAACTGCTGTAGCAACATCTTGAGTAACAGTACCAATCTTAGGATTCGGCATAAGCCCTCTCGGACCAAGAATTTGGCCCAACTGACCAACTAATTTCATCGCATCAGGAGTAGCAATCAAAAGGTCAAATTCAATTACCCCTTGCTTAATTTTTTCGGCCAAATCATCAAAACCTACTATATCAGCTCCAGCAGATTTGGCGGCCTCAGCTTGTTCTCCTTGAGCAAAAACTCCAACCCTAACCTTACGACCAGTCCCGTGAGGAAGTACCACTGCACCACGTACTGTCTGATCTGATTTAGTTGGATCAATACCAAGATTAACACTCATATCGATACTTTCATCAAATTTTAAAGGGGGCAAAGACTTAAGTAACTCTAGCGCTTCACTCAACTGGTAATGCTTACCAGCCACCACCCTCTCATTAACGATCTTTCTTCTTTTAGTAATTCTAGACATTTTCACCTCCAGCAACCTCAATCCCCATATTTCTAGCAGTACCCATAATAGTACGCATAGCAGCTTTTAAATCTTTAGCAGTCAAATCAGGGCTTTTTATCTTGGCAATATCCTCAACTTGTTGCAGAGTAAGTTTGCCAACTTTTTTGCTGTGCGGAGTCGGACTACCTTTAGCAAGACCTAACGCTTTTAAGATTAATACTGATGCCGGAGGAGTTTTAATGATAAAAGAAAAGCTTTTGTCGGCATAAACATCTATAACTACCGGCAAAGGCAAGCCCTTTTCCACCTTTTGAGTTTGGGCATTAAACGCCTTACAAAACTCCATGATATTAACGCCATGCTGTCCTAATGCAGGACCAATTGGCGGAGCAGGATTGGCTTCACCAGCCTTTACCTGCAACTTGATCTTCTTCATTACTGCTTTTTTTACTGCCATACTTACCTCCCGGGTAATTAGCGCCTAAAATCTCAAAAAAATAGGCTCCCCAAACGTTAAACAACGAATATTTAACTAAAATTAAGCTTTTTGGACTTGATTGAACTCAAGTTCTACCGGCGTTGATCTACCAAAGATCAATACCGAAACTACCAAACGGTTTTTCTCATAGTTAACATCATCGACCACACCATCAAAATCTGCAAATGGTCCGCTGATAATACGCACAACTTCTCCTGGTGCAAATAAAATCTTCGGACGCGGTTTCTCTGTGCCTTCTTGTACTCTGTTCAATATGTCATCAATCTCTTTATTAGAGACTGGAGCCGGCTTGTCACTTGTACCACCAACAAATCCCATCACCCACGGCGCGTTCTTAATTAAGTGCCAAGTTTGTTCACTCATCTCCATCTGAACTAAAACATAGCCAGGAAAAAATTTGCGCTTACTTCTGCACTTTTGTCCACCACGCATCTCTACTACTTCTTCGGTAGGCACTATAATCTGACCAAATTTATCCTCCATATGATTGAGTTTAACTCGCTCTTTAATGGCATTCATCACTGCAATTTCTTTGCCAGAATATGCGTGCACTATATACCATTTTATATTGGGGTTTAAATTTTCTTGTTTTATATCTACTTCAACTTCAGTATTCATATTATTCGATCACTCTTAACTTAACCTTAAACTTAACACTATCTCATAAACCAGCCAAAAATCCACATCAAAATAGAGTCAATTACCCAAAGCACTATCGACATAACAAACACCAAAGCAGCTACCACTGCTGTGGTTTTTATCGTCTCATCGCGAGTGGGCCAAACAACCCTTTTTAATTCTAGTTTGGCATTATTTAAAAAAACCCAAAATCTTTTGCCCTGGCTAGTAAATGCGACTAGTACCACCACTAACGTGGTCAAAGCTAACCACATCATAAAACGTAATGCCCAAGCATAATCTCTAAAATAATAGCTGGCCACCACCCCTGCTGCAATTAACGCAACAATAAATACCCAAATAAATGAATCTTTTTTCGATTTTGCTGTAACTATTTTTTCTTCCATCATTCTTCTCATAAAAACTATTACTGTTCTACTGGCAGGCCAGGAGGGAATCGAACCCCCAACCTACGGTTTTGGAGACCGCCGCTCTACCAATTGAGCTACTGACCTACACTACTAACCAGCAAGCCGCGCTACTAAACTTAAAAGCTACTCAATAATTTTAGCAACCACACCAGCACCAACCGTTCTACCGCCTTCTCTAA
>CAZTPH010000062.1:0-7627 GCA_964614705.1 uncultured Coxiellaceae bacterium | reverse complement strand
GAATCTTTTTACTGCTTTCATTAGACCAATAGTGCCTTCTTGAATAAGGTCGGCCTTGGGCAGGCCATATCCCAGGTATCCTTTGGCTATGTGCGCTACAAAACGCAAATGGGATATTACCAGTTGTCGTGCAGCATTTAAGTCGCCTTCTTGATGAAATTTTGTAGCTAGCTTTGTCTCCTCTTCTGCGGTCAAAATTGGGATTTGGTTGATCCAGGAGATGTAAGCGTCTATATTGCCAATCGACGGGACGGAGGCTACGATAGTTTGTGGATAGTAAGTTGTTTTTAATTCGTTCATAAGGCCACTATTTTAGCACTCTTCGATCTAGAGTGCTAAAATTATTTTAAAACAAAAAACATGTAAAATCAATAAGATGAAAAAAAATCAAATTGCTTGCGGAAATAAAGATTTAATAATAGAGGTTAAGGTTAAAACAAAAGCCAAACAAGACCAGGTGCTCGTACAAGGTGATGGTCAATTAAAAGTGGCTATTGCCGCTCACCCGCATAATGGGAAGGCAAACTCTCAATTAATAAAGTTTTTATCTAAGATATTTGGTGCGCCGCAAAAAAATATCAAAATTATAAGAGGAGAAAAAAGTAAAAATAAGCTTATCTCCATTTCTGGGATATCCAAGTGAAAAAAATGTTATTGCATTTATCTGGAGAATGTTTTCAAATATCTTCAACAATAACTGATTGAGGAGATTTTATGAGTGATAATGTCGTTAATGTAACAGATGATTCTTTCGCTGTAGATGTATTGCAATCCGATTTGCCTGTGTTAGTTGATTTTTGGGCGCCTTGGTGTGGCCCATGCCGAATGCTTGCCCCTACTCTTGAAAAGATTGCTCAGGAGTTTGTTGGTAAAATAAAGGTTGCTAAGGTAAATGTTGATGAAAATGGCCAAACAGCCAATACCTATGGTATTAGGGGGATACCAACCATGATTCTTTTTAAGGGTGGTAAAATTATTACGACACAGACCGGTTTGTTGGCCCAACCGCAATTATCAGATTTGATTAAAAGTAATATTTAGTCTACAAAGAATAGGTCGGAACTAAAATATAATTTTAGTTCCCGATCTGTTTTTATTAGTGAGAAAGTTTTTTTAGTTTAGCAGTGATTTTTTCGTCTTTTAGTTTCTTTTGGATTACAAGCGTTGCATCACGATTTTGATATGGTCCAATGCTAACATAGTATTTTTTGGTCCCATCTTGGTATATGGGGGTTATGCTTACTGCAAATCCAAGCAAAGTTAATCTGGCTTTTAGATTATCTGCGCTCGCAAAATCATCTACAATAGCAATTTCGAGCTCATAACTAGTAGGGGAGTTTTCTTGAGTGTTTTGGTTATTAGTAATATTGTAAAATTCAAATTCAGCAGCTGCTAGCAATTTTTTAGCGGTATCAGATTTTTTTGAAGTACTATCTTTTTTGGCAAAAAAACCAGTTACTCTTTGCCAGCCATTTTTGCTGTTATCTAATATCGTTGGCCAAAACCAAATTATTAGGGCGGCAATTAAAATTAAGACTAAAAGCTTGCGCCCTTTTTTAGGTTTTTTTTTAGAAATTCGTTTGGCGTAATCTCTTTTCATGATTGGAGCTTAATAATGAGTGGTTTGCCATTAATTGAAAATTGGTTATCCTTGTACTCTAGTTTAACTTCCAGGGCTGGTTCTTCATTGGTTTTTAACACGCTGCCATCTTTTTGCCACTCGACCAAAGTATTTTTGGCCCGAATATCTGCCGGCATAGAGGTTTTAGTTGAGTTTATGTTTTGATAAAATTTCTCAAGTAGATATAAGAAAATGGATTTTTCAGCTATTACGTTAGCCGTGACTGAGCTACTAGCGAGAGCCGTCAGCCAGCCAATGCTAGCTTGGTTATCACAAATTAATTTAATAGATGCAAATAATTTGCCTCGAGAGGTATTAGAACTTAATCTTTTGATTCTAATTTCGCCCTGATTATTTAAAGCTGATGCGATCAAATCCAAAACAATATTTTGAGGAGCAAAAACTAATTTAGTTGAGGTAAAAAGTTTTTGAATATTGCCAAACAATGTCTGATCAAGCTCGGTAAACTCTAGATCTAAATTGTTTTGGTCATACGAAGTATCATTTACTTCTACTTTGTCCGAGCTTATTGCTAGGTTTAAATCTAAACGATTATTGCTATTGTTAGTCAGTAAATTTTTTATTTTGAAGTTAGTTACAGTAATGGTATGTCCATTTTTGTTTTTGGATTTTAAAAAACCTATTTGTAAGCTACGCTCTCCTAGCCAAACTCCTGCGTCTTCTTTTTTACCATGGTAGCTGGTTGTTAAGTCAGCCAGTTTTAAGCTATGTTCATCAAAGCAGGCGTCAAAGCCGGTAAAATTAAGATCTGAGCTAGCTTGATTATAAAGGGGTGAGAAAATGACTTTAGCTCTTAATCCTTGCCAATTAAGATAGTTATTGTCGCGTTGATAGGAAAATTTAGGGCTTTCTAAGATTATTTCCGCAGTCCCACTGGGTTTAAATCTTATTTTTAATTGGGCGAGCGGAGGAGAGCTGGGGGTTCTATTTAATAATCTGTTTTGTTCATCAGAGAGTTCAATTTCTGCATTTGCAGTTGCTTGCACAAATTTGAAGCGTGCCCAGTTAATAAAAAATGGTCCATGGTGAATTTTGGCTTTAAGCGTTATTTGCTCAAAGCCGTTAGTAGGGAATAATTTATCTAAAGATATTATTATCTTAGCTCGTGAGCTAAACCAGCCATGGCGGTATTTAGTAATTTTGGCGCTTACCACTGTTGCTGAATTAACTATCTCGACTAAATTTTGGCATTTGCTTTTTGCTACAATCCCCAAAATTCCTGGCAATACAAGAGTTGTTGCCATAACTAGTAGCAATATATAAAGCCATGAGGTTATTTTTTTTTGCATTGATTTTTTCCAATAAATTTATTCTACAGTTACAGATTTAGCTAGATTTCTCGGTTGATCAATATCGGTGCCTTTTAGTAACGCTACATGATAAGCTAAAAGTTGAAGAGGAATAGTATAGATGATTGGCGCTATTTCAGCAGAGACTTCTGGTATTTGGCAAATATGCCAATTAGCCTGGCTTTTAAGCTTCAACGAACTATCTGCAAAGATAAGTAATATTCCTCCGCGCGAACTAACTTCATGTAGATTGGATGATATTTTTTTGTACATTTCATCGTTAGGTGCTGCAACTACAACTGGGGTACCGTCGTCTATTAGGGCAAGTGCTCCATGTTTTAGTTCGCCTGCTGGATACCCTTCAGCATGAATATATGAGATCTCTTTGATTTTTAATGCCCCCTCTAGGGCAATTGGATAGCTGAGTCCGCGCCCCAGATAAAAAGCACTATGATGGTGTTCCAATAGTTTAGCTAGTTTACTAATTTTTTGATCTAATTTTAAAACTTGTTCGGCCAGTACCGGCAGATGTTTTATTTGAGTAATTATTTTGGCGGCTGTTTTTTTATTTAATTTATGATGTTTACTTAGTGAAATAGCTAGCATAAGCAGCACTGTTAGTTGGGCAGTAAACGCTTTAGTAGTAGCTACTCCGATCTCGATTCCAGCTCGAGTTAGTATTACTAAATTCGAGCCTCTAACTAATGAGCTTTCTGGTACGTTGCAAATAGTTAAGGAAGCAAGATACCCGGATTTTTTTGCCTTATGTAGGGCAGATAAAGTATCTGCCGTTTCGCCAGATTGTGAGATAGTAACAAATAGAGTGTTTGGTTCTGCTACTGTATCTCGATAGCAGAACTCACTAGCAATTTCTACTCGACAGCTTATTCCGACTAAGCGTTCAATCCAATATTGTCCTACTAAACCGGCATGAAAGCTTGAGCCACAAGCAACTATTTGGATTCTTTTTACTTCAGTAAATATTTTTTTTGCGTCATTACCAAAGATTTGATCAGGTACCTCATCGTCGAATAGCCGTTCTTCTATCGTATCTGCTAGAGATCTCGGTTGTTCAAAAATTTCCTTCTGCATAAAGTGGCGATAATTGCCTTTTTCGATGTTATCTGCTGATAACTCCGAGGTTTTGGCTGGTCTTTTTACTGGTTTTAGTTCTGCGTTATAGATCTGTACTTTACTGCGTTCGATTACCGCAATATCCCCATTTTCCAAGTAGATAAAGTTATTGGTTACTGGTAACAAAGCAATAGCATCAGAAGCCACAAAGTTTTCGTTAATACCAAGACCAATTACTACTGGGCTGCCTAGTCTCACGGCAATAATCTTGTCTGGTTCTGTATTGCTAACTATAGCTAGTGCGTAGGCTCCAACCAATTCTTTGATTGCAAGTTGCACAGCTTTAACTAGGCCAACTTTGTTGCTTAGATAGCTGTAGATTAGGTGAACGATCACCTCAGTATCTGTATCGCTAGTAAATTTAATTCCCTGCTTAATCAGACGTTTTTTGATATTTTCATAGTTTTCAATAATGCCGTTATGGACCACAGCTACGGTGTTATGCGAAAGATGGGGGTGGGCATTATTTTTTGCAGGAATGCCATGAGTTGCCCATCGTGTGTGGGCTATACCTATTTTGCCATTGAGGGGAGGGTTTTTTAGCTCAGTTAGCAGGCAATCTATTTTACCAACTGCGCGTACGCAGTTTAGTTCTTTGTTGTCATCAATTATTGCTATTCCAGCTGAGTCATAACCACGATACTCAAGTCTTTTTAAACATTCAGTAATGATAGAAACAATATTACGTTCAGAGACTGCGCCAACTATTCCGCACATATTTATATCTCACACTTAGGTTTTATCCAGATTTTTTCATAGCCTTGAAAAAATCCTCATTGGTTTTAGTGGTTTTTAGGCGTTCAATTAAAAACTCCGCTGCTGCAACTTCATCCATTGGGTGGAGGATTTTGCGTAAAATCCACATTTTTTGTAGTTCATCTGGAGGAACGGTAAGTTCTTCACGTCTTGTACCAGAGCGATTGATGTCGATAGATGGGAAGACACGTTTTTCTGCAATCCTACGATCAAGATGAATCTCCATGTTGCCAGTACCCTTAAACTCTTCATAGATGACCTCATCCATTTTTGATCCAGTGTCTACTAGAGCAGTGGCTATAATAGTAAGACTGCCTCCTTCTTCAATGTTACGAGCGGCGCCAAAGAATCTTTTAGGGCGCTGGAGGGCATTGGCATCAACACCACCAGTAAGAACTTTACCAGAGGCCGGCATGATGGTGTTGTAGGCTCTTGCTAATCTGGTAATTGAGTCAAGCAAGATTACCACGTCTTTTTTATGTTCCGTTAAGCGCTTGGCTTTTTCTAATACCATCTCAGCTACTTGGACATGTCGCGTTGCTGGTTCGTCAAATGTACTTGCGACTACCTCTCCTTTGACCGAGCGGGCCATGTCGGTAACTTCTTCTGGTCGTTCGTCGATCAGTAAGACTATTAAGTAGCACTCAGGGTGATTAGCGATTATTGAGTGCGCCATATTCTGGAGCATAATAGTTTTACCGGCTTTAGGCGGAGAAACAATTAGGCCTCGTTGTCCCTTGCCGATTGGCGCGACGAGATCGATAATCCGAGCAGTAATATCTTCAGTGCTGCCATTGCCAAGTTCCATGGTAATTCTTTGGTTAGCAAACAGTGGAGTTAGGTTTTCAAACAGGGTTTTATGGGTGGTATTTTCAGGAGAATCAAAGTTGATCTTGTCAACTTGTAATAAAGCAAAGTAACGCTCTCCCTCTTTGGGTGGGCGAATTTTACCTGAGATGCTATCCCCAGTTCTTAAATTAAAGCGTCTAATTTGGCTGGGGGAGACATAGATATCATCTGGTCCTGCTAAGTAAGAACTGTCCGAGGAACGTAAAAACCCGAATCCATCCGGTAGAATTTCAAGTACTCCATCTCCAAAGATGTCTTTATTATTTTGAGCATGGGCTTTAAGGATAGCAAATATCATATCCTGTTTACGCATGCGAGTAATGTTCTCAATTCCAAACTCTTGAGCTAGATCCATCAGGTCGCTTGGCGACTTGGTTTTTAATTCAGTTAGGTTGTTGATTACGATGTCTGGAACATTTCTTTTTTTAGGCTCATCTATCTTATTGGTGTCGCGCAAACCTACTAAAGATGAGTCGTCATTTTTGCCATTTTCTTCCAGTTTTGGCTCCAGGGCATTATGATTTTTACTGCTTGAACGTTTTTCAATCTTTCTAGTGCCACGCAATCTGGCAAGTGGAGATTTATCTACTGGTTGTTGATCAGCGGTATTGTTATCAACGACATGGTCGACTAACTTTTCCGTGTTATCCAAATTAGCCTCTTGGGAAGGATTGATTTTTTCTTGCATATTCCTCTAGTTGTTAAATTAATAAATCCAGAAAATCATTGTTTCTAGGACGAAAGACCAAATAATCATGGGAATTATCGGTTGGAAACTTATTATTGCTTAATACTCTTTAGTCAAATGTGAATGTAGTTAAATTATAGTGTCGATTTTGGCTTCGTCAAGCAATTTTGACACAATTTTTTAAATAATTTTTAGGTTACAGTCCTCCTTTTAATTAAGGTTTAAAACTTGGGGCGACAACATAAAGCCTTATCTGCCCCGCAAAAGGACTAAGCTACTTTTAGTATCTACTTGAAACTCAGCACAGTAAATTAAAGTTTTACAAGTTGATACAAATCCCGGCCCCGTTCCCGGCCCCGTATGTCATGGAATAGTCCTGGGAATGGTGGTTGATCGTTATTATCGGTGGTAGGTGGTGGTACATATCTTGCGTCACCAGATGCACCATTTAAATATTTCCAAATAGTAGCTGCTTCTGTAACAACACCAATAGTAATGATAGCGCTAACCCCCTTGTTATTTTTTATACTTTTCCATATACCAGGTTCACGGCCTGTGTTTTTTGCTAATACTGCTCTTAATATATTTTGATTAGTTCCTGCATATAAATCCCCATCCATTATTTCCATAGATATTATATCCTTTGTTACTGTACCCCATTCATCTTTAGCTTCTTTAACTTTTTTTAGAGCCTCTATATCCATCTCATTTACTTTATTAATACCTTTACACTTAATATAAACACCTTTGTTTTTTCCAGCAACCCCAGCGTATAAACAATCATTATAATATTTTATAGCTGTAATTTTTCCAGCGATTATTTTTTCATCACTGCTTTTTACGAAGTCTGTAATACTTTTCCATTGATTCTCATCCTTATCTAATTCATAAATATCACCATCTTCAGTGCCAATATATAAATGATCTTCCTTGGATGAATACATACAACTTAATTTGCCATTAAATTCATTTATTTTTCTATATTCAGTATTCTTAGGATCACCCCAATTATCTCCATTATCATTGGTTACGTCTATGGTTATTGTATCAGCGTTATCATTTTTGCTGCTAGCAACATATAGCTTGGTTTTTGTTCCAAAAAGATTTTTAGATTTACTAAAACATAATGATATAATATTATCAGTGCTTATTTCCTTACCTTGGCTACCATCTGCATCTAATTTAGTCCTATATAATCCCTTATTTGTTCCAATAAACAGATAATTATTTCCTGCTGCAAACGAAGTAATTTTCGTTTTTTCTCTACTT
>CAZTPH010000061.1:0-7859 GCA_964614705.1 uncultured Coxiellaceae bacterium | reverse complement strand
GCATGGCTGTCTTTACAACCTGAGTTAGTAAAAAATATAGTAGCGAATAATAACTTTACTGCTAAAGCAGATAGTTATTGTTTGATTAGCTCTTCAGATGGGAGGTTGACTCAAGTATTATTAGGGATTAAATCTAAGCATAATTTTTTATCTTTTGGGTTATTGCCAGCAGTATTGCCGGCAGGAATTTATAGAATTTCATCCCAAGATTTTTCGCCTCAACAGCTAGATCAAGCAGCAATTGGTTGGGGAATGGGTTGTTATCAATTTGACAAGTATAAGGCTAACAAAACCTTTGGAGCCAAGTTAAATTATTATGGTTATAACTCTAAGCATATAGAGAGTACTTTATCAGCTATCTTCTTAGCCAGAGATTTGATCAATACACCAGCCGTAGATTTGTATCCCGAAAGATTAGCTAATATCGCTATAGACTTAGCGCAAGAGTATCAGGCTGATATAAAGATTATTAGTGATGCCGAATTAGAAGAGAAGTTTCCAGCTGTATATGCTGTTGGTAAAGGAAGTGCTAAAAAGCCAGTGTTAATAGATATGGAGTATGGTAATTCCAATCATCCAAAAGTTGTTTTAATTGGCAAGGGGGTCTGTTTTGACAGTGGTGGATTACAGATCAAGCCAGCTAGTGGTATGTTGTTAATGAAAAAGGATATGGCTGGTGCCGCGCATGCTTTGGCCATTGCTAAGATGGTAATGGAGGCTAAATTGCCAATAAATTTACGCGTGATAATTCCTGCAGTTGAAAATTTAGTTGCTGGTAACTCATTAAAGCCAGGGGATATTATTAAAACGCGCCAAGGTTTGACTATAGAGGTCGCCAATACCGATGCTGAGGGTAGGTTGATTTTGGCTGATGCTCTAACTCTTGCTTCTGAGTGGCAACCACAGTTGATGTTAGATTTTGCTACTTTAACTGGCGCTGCAAGAGTAGCGCTTGGACCGGATATTACTGCTTTATTTGCTAATGACGATAGTTTAGCTAGTAGCATAATGGCAGATATGAATGATGAATTTGAGCCGGTCTGGCATTTGCCACTTTATCAGCCATATTTGGAGTATTTGCAAGATAATATAGCCGACCTGAGAAATATAGCAGCATCTGAGAATGTTGGTGGTGGAGCGATTTTGGCCGCTTTATTTTTGGAGCAGTTTGTGGCCCGAGGTATTAGTTGGGCTCATTTTGATATAAATAGTTATAATGCTAAGTCTAGTCCAGCAAAACCTGAGGGTGGTGAAGCAGTATGTATTAGAGGTGTTTTTAAGTATCTGCGTAGTAAATTTGGTTAAGATTTTTTAACCTTAACCATCCATTAATAATATATTTGATGATCTTGCTATAATTATTTTAGCTGCTTTAATTGTCTATAGAGGGTTTTTAGTTATGTATAAGAAAATTATAGTTTTATTTTTTAGTTGGTTGTTAATATTATCAATAGCCGAGACCTCCTATTGCAGTAAAGCTCTTGGTGCTACACCGCCTGCTAAAAACGAATCGGTTTTTAGTGGCGGCTATAATAAAATTCACCAATTTATTGACGATCATGAATATTTACTTACTCCGTTAGCTGGGGCTATAGCTGGTTGGTCTTGGTGTGGTGTGTGGTGTGCAGGAGTTGGGGCAATTGCAGGAACTTTAGATGAGACATTGGTTTATTTTGGTTATGCTGATAGACGCTATCTAACTGCTGGTATTTTAGGAGCTGCTACAACTAAGGCGGTAAAAAATTCCAAACTTTCAAGTGTTGCTGGGATTGTGGTGGGAGCATTATTACCAACAGGAATTTTTAACGATCATCATGAGCTTGTTACGCCATTTATCTCTGCAGTAGCCGGCAACTCGGTTTCTGGTACAGGTGGTATGATAAATGGAGTAGCATCAGGTATTGTGGATGAACTAGCAATTTACAGTGGTTTTACTGACAAGCATTATTTGACCGCAGCCAATTTAGGTATGGCTGCAGTAAATATATTGGGATATAAGCCAGATTGGTCTAAATTTGTTGGGGCGGCTCTTGGTATGGTTTTGGCTCAGTATGAAGGTCGTTTTGTTGATGGAATTAAGGGGCCTTTAAAAGTCTCCCAAGATCTAAAAAATACTTATAGTAAATTTCTGCCTCAAAAAGAGCTTAATGATCATATTGAAAAACAAACTTTATCTTTAATTGGTGGTCAATTTTTAGTTCAATTACTACATATAAAAATATTGGATAAACAGCAAAATTTGGTACATAGTTTTGAGCTTTTAAATAACGGAGATAATGCATGGAGTGGTTTTCAATCTGGAGCGATTAAGATAGCCATTTTTATTATTCCATATGCTCTTGGTCGGGTAGTTACAAGCATGATTGATAACCACTTTAATAAAAAGTTAGCTCTGACTTTGAATGATAACATAAGGTCAGAGTTATTTGTTGATGAAAACCCCTTACGCTTGTCTTATAATCCCAATGCTGCCATGTTAACTGATAATCTTAGAAGTGATGTGGCTACTTTGGTTGATACTGGTAGCAGTCTAATTAGTGATACCGTCTCTTCTGGCATTCAAGGGGCATATGGTTTCGGTATTGTCATTGTTCATTCGCCCGATATTTTTCTCTATTCTATACTTTATAATCAAGCTACTGCATTGGTTAGTGATTGGTTATCTGTTCATCAGAAGAGCTACGATAGCAAGATTAAAAATCTTGAATCTAGTTTGGTAAGTACTTTTAAACATGATACGGAAAATATTCGTACTATCACTGAAAGAGGAGGGGTGGATCTTACCAGAGAGAAGATTCAAAATTTATCGCAAGAATTAAGAGAAAATGAAGGAATAAAGAATCTGTGGTCAATAGCTAACCGTATTTGGTGGACGACCTCGGGATTTTTCGATTATATGTTGAATTACTATCTTGTTGGGCGGGAAGTTAATCAAGGAAGGTTGCCATTTGAAGATAGAAACAAAGTGCAGATGGCAAATTATCAGGTGTCTAATTTGCTTGGTTGGTATAAAAATAATATTCAATCTACAACAGATATTAGTCAAGCTTTAGATCGTGTTGTGGTTATCGAAGGACTAATTCATGCGCCTTATGTTAGTAAAGATAAGATCAAGCGTGATTTTAATGACGGCAATTTTTTGACTATTCAAGATCTAGAGATTGGTGTCGGAGAAAGATCTTTGGTTAAAGTAGAAGATAACAAATTAGAGTTAGGTAAAAGATATGCTATTACCGGTAGCAATGGTTGTGGTAAAACTAGCCTGCTATCTAAGATCAAAGGAATTAAAGAAAATGGTATTTGGGGTAAAGGTAATATCAGTTATCCTAGAATTAACGGTAAAAAGCCAAAGATAGTAATGATTAGTCAGCAAGACTATTTCCCACTTGATGCTACTTTACAGGAGATTTTGATTTATCCAGAGAGGCCAAGTGATAATAATGAATTGGTTGCTGAACAAAAAAATCGTTTAGAAGGATTATTACAAGAAGTTAGTTTTTATGGTTTTGCTAAAAATGCCAGTGGGAATGATAAGGAGAAATTAACCTTAGATAGTAAAAAAGACTGGTATAAAGTATTAAGTGGTGGCGAGAAGAAAAAAGTTATGTTGATCAATGCGATCTATCAAAAACCTGATATTTTAATTTTAGATGAAGTACTTACGGGTCTTGATATTGATTCCATTGTAGTTGTTGAAAAGATGTTAAGAAGAGAGTTGCCAGAATCTTTGATTTTAATTGTAGACCATCACGCTCAAGAAAATAATTATGATAAGTTTTATGAAGGAAATTTTCATTTTGCCGATGGTTATGCTAGGTTAATAGAATTAGTATGATTTGTAAGATCCACTAAAACTAGCTTTTTATCTACAAAACGCACTTCATTATTATAAAAATCATAATTATAAGTATTAGCAAGGTGGTCAACAGTAAGCATTAATGTGTTAGGTAAGTGCTTTTTTAAAACCCTTTGCATGGTTTTTATAGATTCTAGATCTAAACCATTGGATACTTCATATTAAGTTGATTATTATCGTAGTTAATCCTTTTAATTTGGTCACTACTACTCTTGAGGTAGGCTAATTATTATAATAATTAGTCGATCTAGAGATCTTTCAACTTGCCCTACTGTTGCCAAATTAATAATAAAAATTTAGTTTATTAGTTGAAAGCTATTAAAACAGGTCTCAGTATGCTTTTAAAGTTGCTTTTGGGATATGCTTGTTTGGTTGCTCATTTGGCATGTAAAATTTATAGATGCTAAAATAAATAGGATAATAAAAGTTTCTGTACTTAGGGTAGGGTTTTAAGTTACTATCTACTTGTTGATTGATTTTGAATCTCATATGGTAAGTGTCCGTTAATATAGCAGTAAAAACATAATTTTGGTATTTTCTTAAATAAAAAATAAATAACATGAGTATTGATAATTTATATACTGAAAAATTTATTTATATCTCGGGTGGTTGTGATTGTTGTTGCAGTGATAGTAATAACTCTGATGTTGTAGGTACGTACGTTGGTGATGCTGGTGGATGGGGAGATTGCCAATATAATTGTCTACGCTTAGATTTTGGTTATATCGTGCGCTGCGCAAAGAATTATTCTGATCCTTGTATGTAAGCTAGATAAATTTATTTAGGTGGTAGAGATGTTTATTGCTTTCGGGCAAGAAGGGGTAAGTGTTTTTTATAAAGCATAACAAGTCAAGCAAAATAATTGATAAAGAAAAATACTTGGTTAGCTGAGGTCTTGTTTGTAGATGTTTTTGTCGTACGGTAAGTTTAGCATTAATGGCCTACTACTATGTTGGTGATACACCAGATATGATAGGGTGCCAAAATATCTGTGAGTCTAATCAACCACCAAGTTTGTTCGACAGATGTGTATAGCCGCTTAATAGGTATAATGTTTGTAAAATAATTTGATTATGAAAAAATCTTGGCAATATTTTTTTGCAAAGATAAGCTTAAGCGATCTACGATGCTTTTTTTGATCGTGTAAGTTACTTTAAAAATATTATTTTTCTCGCTGGCTTTTAATAAATAGTCGTCGCTAGTTATTATCTCGTCAATTAATCTTATATCCCTGGCTTTGGTACCATACCAGGTTTCACCAGTAGCTAAATGCTCAATATCTACAATAGGGCGATTGCTAGCTATAAAAGCTTTAAATAATTCGTGAGCCTCATTGACCTCTTGCTGTAATTTAGCGCGTCCTTCTTTGGTGTTTTCGCCAAATAGCGACAAAGTACGTTTATATTCTCCCGCCATGATCTGTTCAAAATCCACGTCATGTTTTTTTAATAGACGATGAAAATTAGGTAGTTGGGCGATTACCCCAATTGAACCAATAATGGCAAATGGGGCTGCAAGGATTCTATCTGCCACACAAGCCATCATATAGCCACCACTTGCCGCTACTTTATCTACTGCTACAGTTAGCGGAATATTACGCTCTTTTATTCTTTTAAGTTGTGATGCAGCAAGTCCATAGCCATGAATAGTGCCGCCTTGGCTTTCAACTTTAACTAATACTTCATCTTTTGGAGTGGCAACAGTTAGAATTGCAGTAATCTCTTCGCGTAAATTTTCGACCTTTGATGCTTGCATATCACCATCAAAATCTAAAACAAACAGTCGGCTAGAGTTTTTGGGTTCACTCTTTTTTGCTTTTTTCTTTTCGCTTTTTACCAACTGTTTATATGAGTTTTTGTCGAGTGTCTCTTGGTTGATTAATTCTTTTATCTCTTGATAGTGATCATTTAATTTTTTTATCTCTAATTTTTCTTTTGATTTTAGTTTGTTTTTAGCGGCTATTGCAATAACTCCTCCAAAGGTTATCAAGATAGCAAGCGCAACGGTTAAACTTTTAGCTAAAAAAATGCCGTAGTGGGTAAAAATTTCATTCATAGCTTTTCCTCATTTAATTTCTAATTCTTTTACGGTTTTTATTAATTGATCAATTCTAGCATTTATAATCTCTCGATCATTAAAGGTCAAGTTGGGAATTTTTAAAGCCTGCTGAAGCAGGACAATCGCTTGTCGATAGAACCCCCTTAATTCATATGCTTTGGCTTTGGCAATATATGCGTCTGGTATACGGTTGTTGTGAGCTTCGGTCTCAGCTAAGAGAAAGTATAAAGTGCTATCTTTAGGATATAACCATAATTTTTCTTTGATAACATCACGAGCACTAAGATATTGCTTAGTGGCGATCAGCGTTTTTAGATATTGAATAGCCAGTGGCCGGTAGTTTTTATTTTTATCAAGAGCCAATTTTAATCTATGCAAAGCAGCAGATCCTTGGCCGCTTTTTAGGTCCAGATCTGACTTTAGTGTAATAAATAATAGTTCATCAGGATATTTGATTAGTAATTTATCTATTGTTTTTTGCGCTTCACTAAAGTTAAGATTTTGATCCAAAGCCAAGGCATAAGCATACTGAAGAGCTGGGTTATTATTTTGTTGCTCGGCAAGATTTTTTGCCACGTTTAATGTTGCAGACATGCTGATTATTTTGGTTCTAGCACGAATTAGCTCAAATTTTAGTGAATTAGGATCACGGTTTTTATCTGGTCTACCGCTAGCCAAATTTTTGGCGCTAGCTATTCGTTCGATATTGGTGGGGTGGGTTAACAGAGTTTTAGGCGGTTGATCGGGATTTCCTGGTTCTAAACGCTGCATACGCTCAAAGGATTTTGACATAGCTTCTGGGTTAAAACCAGCATTGCGGAGGATTTTTAGCCCGATACGATCAGCTTCTGCTTCATGTTCTCGGGTAAAATTAATCATATGCTGAGTAGCACCGCCCAAGCTAATCATGGTAGCGCTATTAGCAATATTACCTGCATTTTTATTGGTTGAGGTGGCGCCAATGAGGATCGCTGCTAATGTTCCTGCGGCGGCAATCGCCTGAGTTGTTTTGGCGCTGCTTAGCAATCTTTCAATATGGTGCTGAGTTATATGTGCGATTTCATGCGCCATAATGGCAGCTAGCTCGCTTTCTGATTCCGTAGAGATGATCGCGCCGCTGTTTATTCCCACATATCCGGCGGGTCCGGCAAAAGCGTTGATACTGGGATCTTTAATTACTAAAAAGTGAAAATCTTTTCTTTTGGTAAAACTGCTAGCCACTAATTTTTGACCTAATTTTTGGACGTAGTCGTTAATTATTGGGTCATCGATAACTTCAGTAGTTAGCAATATCTCTTTGATAAATCTATCGCCCAATTTTTTCTCTTCTTGCTTAGAAATTAAAGTTTCACTTCTTTCTCCTAGGTCTGGTAATTCGCTAGCAGCATTTAGGGGAGAATAAAAAAGGACAATCAGTAGTAATAAAGTTCTTTTTAACATATTAACCTAACTACGCGACAATTTTATGGCGAAGAAAATGTAATACGCTGATAATAAATAAAAAATATATAATCAATTTTACGCTAGAATAAAAGGAGATTATACGAATACCAGCGAGCTAGAGAGTATATTAACCTCATATTTACATTGGAACAAGACGATAATTAAATGTTTGGTAAAAATGTGGTTGGCGCTAATAAAAGTTCGAGCTATAAATATGGCGGATTTGGCATGTGGAATGCCCGGTAAAGCTAAGAAATTATTCGGTTTTTGTTGGTGTTATAAAATTAGTGAATGGTGACACGGAGTTGTGTCCATTTTAGGAACTTAATGCCCCCTGGCCATGTTTATTTGAGGGTGCTATGAGACATGGATGTCGAACGCAATCCTACGTGAGGATGCTGAAATCTAATTTTTTTGCCGTCATTAATGCTAGTTACACAGTAACGAAGCAATCCAGGAATGTGTTATAAATCAAGTTGATTCTGGATTGTTTCGTCGCAAA
>CAZTPH010000060.1:0-7903 GCA_964614705.1 uncultured Coxiellaceae bacterium | reverse complement strand
CCAATGGTGTATGTCTGGTGAATTTATTGGGATTAGTAAATCTCGCGCATGTGAGACTTCAATCTTACCTCGATCATCTTTGAGCTTTTCCAAATGCCTAAAGTTTTCTATTAACAACTGGTTTCCGAGCTCTTTATCTTCCATGGCGGGAAGAATAATTATATTTTTTAGGTCTAATTGTGCTTCTTTAGCTCGTAGCGGTAGTAATGTGTCTATATCTCTGGCTTCGTATTCATATTCTGGATTTATATAGTTATCGCTTAATGGGGCGAAAGGGAAGGTCGGTTTAGATTGGTCTACGTCGCTAAGTTTTTGATGTGTTACTGCACTTTCTACTCGTTGACCCATTTTACTAGATAACAAAGAAAAATCAGATGTGGTATATAGTGGTACATTCTGATAATTAATATTACACCCCTTATTACTGCGCTCGCATAATTCAATATTAACTCGATCTCCTATATTTTCCGTGCCTCCTCGTGGTAGATAACCACTCAATCCACTAAACATAGTAAAACTACAATTTAAATTTCCGTCTTGACCTTGGTTTTGGACTTGGAGATTTATACCTAAACTCGGCGGAGAAACTAAATCTTGTTCTTTAGCAATTGCTCCTCCTATTAAATCATATTGCTCTTGTAACCATCTTTCATTTTCTTCTGGATTGCTTCGCTGCGCTCGCAATGACGAAGAAAGTTGCTTGGTTCTCAACGACGTATATAGTTCATCGTCATGAAAAAGGGCATCCACTCTATTATTTCTATTATATATGCTATCACTAACTGGACGATCTCTTGATAATGAGCTGTCTATAACTAACCCAGCAAGTGGTGATAAAGCATAAAACCTATCTCCTATCCCTTGGCTTGACAATAAACTATCTCCTGGCCCCATCGCATATACCCCTTTAATCGGGAAGATAAGCTCAAAGATTTGGCTAGAAAACGCATCTACCCACCTGATTGGAGCAAAAATTGGGTTTTCCTGGATTAGCTGTGATATGTGAGATCTATCTGGATTACTACGTTTAGCTTGAAAAAAATCATCTTGACCAAAAGTATCTGGTTGCTTATCTCTAAATCTATTCTTCAATGCTACATTGACCTTGCCTAAATCTTCAAAAACCCAATATCTCTCAGCAAAAATCTTCTCTGATTCACGCTTGTTGCATCCTGCTCTTTCATGACAGTTATCTGGGTGGTATTTATAGATAAACTCCCTTTTGGCTTTTTTAATATCTTTAGTTGTGGCATATTTAGTTAAACCCATCTCTTTGAGTAACCACTCTTTGTACTTGGATAACTCCTCTGTACTCCAATTGGTAAAAGAATCTTTTGTGATCTTTAAATATTCAAAGTAACTACTACTACCTGTACTGCCATCATCAAAAGTTATATATCCAGATTCATTGGCAAGCTCTATCTTTTTGGATCTTCCGGTTACTATATCTTGGTCTCTTCTTACTAACTCGGTCATGTGACGTTCAAAGCCAAAGATATTGCTGTTAATATCTGATTTAGGACTAGTTAGACCTACTTTAAGTTTAAGTCCGATATAAGCACTATATCCTCTTGGTTTATCGTGCTGGGCACCAAGTTCAAGGCTAATACCATCAAAAATACCTAAAAATCTTCCTCTTGGATGGCTATAGCTATAGGTAGCTCTTAATTTAGGGCCAGCTACTGTTTTTGCTCCATCTGCTGAGAAGTAATATCCACCAATGTAGCCAGTTAGATTGTCGCTAAAGCTATATCCTACCTCACCATCCAATCCAGATAGTGATCTTTCGTGTTCTTCATAAATCTGGATAGTTCTACTGATAGATAACCCTTCCTTAGACTGAGATACTGATGGTTCTGGTTTATCTGAATAGGCTCTATCAACTAAAACCTCTTTCTTTCCAATGGTTCGATATAGGTTACCGCCAAAAAACCAATTATTATGCCAATACTCACCACCAAAGGTTAACTGGTTAAACCAATGATGTGATTCTTCTTTTTTACGATCAAAGGCAGCGTAAACACCGAATAACTCTTTACTATCCAAAAATAACTTTCTAAACCCAAGGTGGGCATTGCCTTCAAATGAACTACCGCTGCGATCAAAGATTCTTAGATCACTAAAAAATAGTTGGTCTTCGCTTTGTACAATTGGAATAAATAGATCGTATATTCCGGCAACACTTGAGTTTTGATTGAAATACTTCGCTCCACCTATTTCTAAATAGGGGAGATATTTGGGTTCTTGGGCAAACAACTTATTATTATCTATAGCATGTGATGTTTTGCCATCTAATGAAACTGCGAAAGAAATTGAGTGCAAAAGCAAAGGAACGAACAGCGCCAGCATATATAAAAATTTACAGATTATCATGCCTTTACAATTTTTATATATGCTCATTTGTATATATCTTTTATCATTTCATAAACAAACTTTAACTGGACTTTGCCAGTGCTAGATATGGAAACAGATAGCTATTGGCTATTATAGCTAATTATGGTTTGGACTCAAATAAAATTTGGTGCATAAAAATTGATAAGGCAATCAGCAAAGATAATCGACCAGAATATACACCGTTATCCATGTTTTGATACATGTTACGAGATTTCTTGTTCTAGACTCAACAACGAAAGATTTAATAAGGACAAGCATCACAGTATAAAAAAAGTTACATGTATTTTTTTTACTATACAAAATTATTTATAGGCTCATTATTTAGACCGTAGACCATGATTCTATATCGCTGGATGTCGAGTTTGTAGGTTCTTCCGGGCGGTTACCAAGTAATTCTGTTTTTCCCAGGCCTATACTAGTGTTAGTTATTGGTGTCAGCGGCTCTGATTCTCTTTTTTTCGTTCGCCATTTTGGTGTCCGTAAAGCCAAGAATATAGAAATAGCGACGCCGCTTGTTACTCCCACAATGACTCCCCATAAACCTGACCAAGGGTCACCAGCACTTCCCCCACTTGTTATACTAGCCATTTCGACACCACCAATCGATTTTATATTGCCTTTTGATATCTTCATTTTTTTTAATCTACCTTTATCATAATTGCCCGATAGTCGCAGTCTACATCTTTTAAGTAATCTATGGGATTCGAGTTAGTGGAGGAGCCTGTGTTGGATCATAATTTGGATCATGATATTTCAGATCTATAAGGAAAACTACCATCATTGTAATCACGCTTGGTATTAACCAACTATAAAACTGGTCGAACTTAGATGTGTAATCTTTATTATCCCCATGATAGATGTAAGCCGATATCCCTCCTACTGTAGCAAGCAACAGCGGCGCTCCTATTATCCACCGTGGTGATGCAATCCATCCTCCTGATATGTATTCTATTTCTCGAACACTGCAGTCAAACAAGCAAACATAATCTTCGCGATGTTGATTTGTAATCATATGGGTATGTCATGTATTCATTAATTTCTTAATATTTTACATAATTTCACAAGGTCCAGATGGTTCTGGGTAGCAACGCACCCACATTACATAGCCTTCAACTTCTGTACCATACATAGGCATACGTAGGTCGTCGCATACATATTTCGCACAACTGGCACGGGTAAAAGTGTTTAAGCCATTTTTGGGGATTTCAGTTGTAACCTCTACGATTACTTTGCCCTGCCTCATGAAGCATCTTATTCCACCAAAAACCGACATAATACAGTTATCACTCAAATTCGTCATCATAATTTACCCCAATCTTTCAGTTGCTACTGATTATTAGTATCTGGTTATCCCATTGTTAGCACCAAGATAATTCATTGCTGTAGTTAACATGAGAAAACAAGTACCTCGAGATAATTTTAATTTAACATTTTTATAAACATTATCAAGCTTTTCTTGTGCTTTTAATATTATGCTTTCCAACCTATCAGATTATCTATTCCAAAATTTGCAATGTTATTCTAAAAAAATTGCCTTTGATATATTTGCTTAGCTTGGCCCATTGGTAAGGTGTTACTTTATTTTATAATATAAGTCAGACAGAATTTAACAAAATATGGCTATTAATTGTTAGAATTTAAGTCAAGTGAATGAACCAGTAAAAATCAATTTAATATTATTTTGTTCGCTAATTAACTATACATTTATCTTTCAAAGGTAGTATCATTTTTAATAAATATATCGCTATTTTTTATCAGTATTTTTATTAACAATATTGCTTAATTTTTTGTATTTTACAAAACAAAAATCGATTATATGAACATTAAAGACTAAAGAATTAGTGAGCTAGATGTGTGCTAACAAATAATCAATTCAGCACACTGTGTGTCAAAGTAGCACAGATTTGTGCCAGATTGTGATAAAATCCGGTAGACTGTGTCAAATGTGTGTCAAATTTTACCTATTTTTCACTGTTTTTGAGATTTTTTGGCAAATTTTGGTGTGTCGAATCTGTGCTGAATCTGAGCTTAATCTGTGCTTATTAAAAAAGCACCAAAAAATTAAAATTAGCAATATTTTTCTTTATAATCAATGAATTGACTGAAAAGCTGCTGGCAGCGAGGGGTGTGCTGTTATTATGTATTAGATAGAGTATATCAAACCTCATTATTTAAGAATAAATTTAATCAAAATAAAACATAAAAGATATTAATTATATTCATCTAATTTTTGCTAAAAGATTTTTTTAAAAATCTTTTTAAATTAGTGTCATAATAAATGATATTATTTTAAACTACGGTATTGACAATATCTTAAATAAAACTTATCTTGTTATCTAATAATATCAAGGAGCAAATATGCCAATAATCAAGCCAGGCAAGACCAAACCAGAAAAGGTGAAGTTCTTAATGGATTCAAGGATAGTCTCTGAGGTTAAGGATTATTGTTCTTGGGCCAAGGTTGACTATCCAGATCTATTTTTTGCCCAAGCTGCCGAATTTGTTTTGAAGAAAGATGTTGAGTGGAAGAAATACAAAAAGAATAAAAAATTGGCGAGTAAATCTAAATAGTAAAAAAGTTTCAAAACCGTAATAACCGTGGAGGTAAAGACATTTAACGCAGATTAGTTTTAGTTTAACAGGCGCACCACCGAAGCACACTAAATACTCCGGTAGTGCTAATCAAGTCAACCTAAAGAGGAGGTCAACATGACTGGGGTAAGTTTAGCCGCTAGAACTCTATCTAGCAACCAAAAAAGTAGTAAAAAAGGCAGTAGCAGTAAAAAAAGTGTTCAGACAAGGTGTAAAAGCGGCAAGTATAGTATTAGTAAATACGCTACAAAGGTTAAAGCGATTCAAAAAGGTGGTAAAAAGCTTAAAGTCGTTACCCTTTTAGCAAGCAGTATTGCCCACGAGTTAAGAAATTATCTAACTGCTATCAATATCTCTACCGACCTATCTGAAAAGCGGTTGCATGATATAAAAAAGGCAGTAAAAAATGCAGATTACTTTTTGCGTAATATTCAGCTGCAAATTCATGGGGTTATTGCTGGTAAGCCGCTTACGGGATCTTTAGTGCGTTGCTCGATTGCAAGAAATATTCAAGAGACTGTAGATCAATATCCATTTAAAGACGGCGAAAAACAGCTGATTAAAATAGAAAATAATGACTCTTTTGAATATCTTGGCGATCCAGTTTTGACCAATCACGTTTTGTATAATCTGCTTAAAAACTCTTTGCGCGCTATTGAAAATTCCAATAAATCGGTTCCTGGTTATATTACTGTTAGATTTTTATCAGACGAAAAGTTTAATTACTTAATTTTCAAAGATACTTCAACTGGGATCTCTAGTAGGTTTTTGCCTAAAGTCTTTGAACTATTTGAAACTAACTTTGATTTTTTAGGTGGCAGTGGAGTAGGGCTGGCTTTTTGTCAGAGAGCAATGAGATCTTATGGCGGTAATATTACTTGCCAGTCACAGGAAGGTGAATATACTAAATTTACGCTAAGTTTTCCTAAAATATAGGTGCGGGATATAAAATATGAAATTAAAACAGATCAAAGAACTAGTGAAACAGGGTGAATCAAGTACTTTGGAGTTTAAAAAATCTACTGCCCAGCTACGCTCTGCTTTTGAAACTATCTGTGCATTTCTGAATGGTAGCGGTGGTATTGTTATTATCGGTGTTACCGATAGTGGCAATATAATTGGTCAGGAGGTTTCAGATAGAACCAAGCAAGAGATCGCCAGCCTAATTTCTGAACTAGAACCACCAGCGCAGTCACAAATTAATGTTAGTTATGTACCTATAGACGATAAAAACCAGCTTATAGTTATCCAGGTTAAGGTAGGCGATCATCTGCCGTATGTTTTTAATGGCAGACCATATCATCGCATTCAGTCTACAAGCCCCAAAATGCCCCAGCACAGATACGAGCAGCTCATAATCGAACGTGGACAGTTAAATCACGCTTGGGAAGAGATGCTTGCTCCTGAATATAGTTTGGAAGATTTAGATCATGAGGAGATATATAAAACCGTGGCAGACGGCATACGCGAAAATCGCATTCCAGCTAGTGCTCAACGTGATAATATCAAAAAGATCTTACAGCGTTTGAATCTTATCAAGGAAAACAAGTTAAAATTGGCTGCTGTTGTGCTTTATGCTAAGCAAGATTCTCTTAAACTTGTACAATGCATGATAAAGATGGCTCGATTCAAAGGAATCGATAAGTTAGGAGAATTCATTGATAACCAACAGGTGTATGGTAATGCTTTCCAGCTTTTAGCTGCTGTAGATGCTTTTTTCAGAAGACATCTACCAATAGCTAGTTTTTTTAAGCCAGATCAATTTAAACGTATTGATAAACCAGCTTTACCGGTAATGGCGTTGCGCGAGGCATTGATCAACTCAATTTGTCATCGATTATGCATAGCTATGCATAATCGATGAACTGTGGAATAGTGGCAATCTTTCTTCAAAAATGACTGTAAAAGATTTAACTAAAGCACATGAATCTATATTAAGAAATAAGCTTATTGCCAATGCCTTTTATGTCAGAGGTCTGATAGAAAAATGGGGTACAGATACAAATAAGATGATCTCGCTATGCAAAGCAGATGGTCTGGCAGCACCAGAATTTGCGGAAAGAAATGGCGGATTAGCGGTGATGTTTAGATTTGCCGAATCGATAGTTCCAGAAATTAAAGGAGATATAGCTAGCAATGAATTAACTCAAAGGCAACATGAAATACTTGAAATTATCAAAAAGTATCACACGGTTAACATTAAACAGATAATAAAAGAATTAAAAGAACCACCCTCACGCACGATGATTAAAAGAGATTTGGATGCTATGAAAAGAAAAGGGTTAGTTAGAATTCAAGGGGCTGCTAGAAATGCTGTGTGGGTTATGAATTAGATGATTAAATAAATCGGCAACTATTGGCAACAATCGGCAACTATTGGCAACTATTGGCAACATTGTTATTAATTACAGAAAAAGATAACACTTGTCCGGTTTATTGGATCACGATTCAAATGCGGCTTATGCTTAACTTAACTGACCCAATAGATCTAGATGAACTAAATGAAGATCTTATCCAGAAGCGATTAGCAGAGTTGGAGAAAAATGAAAATTGGCTAAGATCTATTGTAAAAATAGGAGTCCATGAATATCCATCTAAACAGCCCCTGCCTACTAAACCTGACGAGCTAAATAGTACGCTAGAAACTCGAGGAGTAATGGTTCGGAAAGGCCTTTGGGCGCAGATAACGAAGGATGGAGCGTTATACTTTGTTATTAATGAGCACAATCAGGAAAATTTTAAAAAAGCGCTAAATAGATTGTCGCTGCAGATAGTTGCATAGGTATAGATGGTAGTCTGCAAATAATGCATAACAAAAAAATCAAAAAAGAGCTCATCTTTACAATAAAAATAATTAAAATTTAATTAAAATTCACGAAGATCGTGAAATTTTACGAAAATCCACGAAATTTCATTA
>CAZTPH010000059.1:0-7903 GCA_964614705.1 uncultured Coxiellaceae bacterium | reverse complement strand
CAAAGCTTACTTCAACCTGCGGCACTCCGCGAGGAGCCGGAGCAATATCAGCAAGATCAAATCTTCCTAAAGATTTATTATGAACTGCTACATCTCTTTCACCCTGCAGCACATGGATGGTAACCGCTGTTTGACCATCAGCCGCTGTAGAAAACACCTGGGAGGTTTTGGTAGGAATTGAAGTATTCTTTTCAATTAGCTTCGTCATTACTCCACCTAAAGTCTCAATACCAAGCGATAATGGCGTAACATCTAATAGCAACACATCTTTAACTGTACCTGCTAAAACTCCAGCTTGAATTGCCGCACCAACTGCTACCGCTTCATCAGGATTAACATCACGCCTTGGCTCTTTGCCAAAGATATTTTTCACTATCTCTTGAACTTTAGGCATTCTGGTCTGACCACCAACCAAAATTACCTCATCAATATCTTTAACATCTACTCCTGCATCTTTAATAGCAGTACGACATGGCGCAATGGTTCTTTCTAAAAGATCTTCTACTAATAACTCAAGCTTAGCCCTATTAATCCGAATATTAAGATGTTTAGGACCACTTGCGTCTGCCGTAATATAAGGCAAGTTAATATCGGTTTGCTGAGTAGAAGATAGCTCAATTTTTGCTTTTTCTGCTGCTTCTTTTAGTCGCTGTAACGCTAAAGGATCTTTATGAAGATCGATTCCACTCTCTTTTTTAAACTCATCAGCTAGAAAATCGATAATTCGTAGATCAATATCCTCACCACCTAAAAAGGTATCACCATTGGTAGCTAAAACTTCAAATTGATGCTCGCCATCAACTTCTGCTATCTCAATAATCGAGATATCGAAGGTACCACCACCAAGATCATATACTGCGATTTTGGCATCTCCACGCTTTTTATCCATCCCATAAGCAAGGGCTGCTGCCGTTGGCTCGTTGATAATTCGTTTCACTTCAAGGCCAGCAATTCTACCCGCATCTTTGGTTGCTTGGCGCTGTGAATCGTTAAAAT
Source organism: uncultured Coxiellaceae bacterium (assembly GCA_964614705.1). Lineage (GTDB taxonomy): Bacteria > Pseudomonadota > Gammaproteobacteria > UBA9339 > UBA9339 > CAZTPH01. Next base: position 6,907 of record CAZTPH010000059.1, on the reverse strand, counting down.
AAGCAGGAACAGTAATAACTGCCTCTTTTACCTCTTCGCCTAGATAACTTTCGGCAGTTTTTTTCATCTTGATCAACACTTCGGCAGAAATTTGTGGCGGAGCCATCTTTTTACCGTTAGCTTCCACCCAAGCATCGCCGTTATCTGCCTTAGCTATGGTATAGGGCACCATTTTAACATCGCGCTGTACCACCTCATCATCAAATTTACGACCAATTAAACGCTTTACTGCATAAAAAGTATTCTTTGGATTGGTTACCGCCTGCCTTTTAGCTGGTTCACCTACAATAGTTTCATCATCCTTAGTGAAAGCGACGATTGATGGGGTGGTACGATGACCCTCGCTGTTTTCAATTACGCGAGCGCTACCACCGGCTTCTAAGATGGCCACACAAGAATTGGTTGTTCCTAAGTCTATACCTATGATTTTTGACATATTATTCTCCAAGTTACTTTACTAATATCCATATATGTTGGGTAAATTCTAGTTGATTTCAAGAGAGTATCAAAAAACTTTTTTAGATCTGAAATATAGACGATCAATCCTCTGAGCGATATAGTTATTAAAACAAACTAAGTCAGAGAGGATTTATGAAAATAGGTGTTACCATATTAGAGATCATCTCATTGCTATTTGGCACATTATCATATGCCGATAATCCACTACAGTCGTCTAAGCAACTTTTGTTAGTAATTTCTCAAAATTGGAGCGCTACTACTGGCGTCTTACAGCGCTATGAACGCACTACCCAAGATACAAAATGGCGAAAGGTTGGTACACCATGCAACGTAAATCTGGGCAGAAACGGCATGGGTTGGGGAAAAGGGTTACACGGTAATGATCCTTTAACCGATGGACCTGTAGTCTTTGAAGGGTCTGGCAGATCTCCTGCTGGAGCGTATAACATACCGGCAGCATTTGGTAACTACACTGCCAGTGATTGGAACATAAAAATACCATACGACCAGATATTCAATACTACTTTTTGCCCTGATGATATTAAATCTCAGCACTACAATTCAATTGTTGATACGAGATCTACCCTTAAAGACTGGGACAGCGCGGAAGATATGCAACAGATGGCTAATGAAGGCTTATATATCTATGGATCAATGGTTGGACATAACATGAATCCAGTCACCCCTGGCAGCGGCTCATGTATATTTATCCATATCTGGCACGGGCCAAATAGACCAACTGCTGGCTGTACCTCCATGGAAATAAATAATGCTAAAGAGGTTATTAGTTGGCTTGATCAGCTAAAAAATCCAGCGCTAGTTCAATTACCAATTAGCATCTATTATGAATTTGCTGATGCCTGGGAATTACCTATAATATAAAAAGAACATGAAGAGTTATAAAAATTAAATTGGATCAATATATTACAACGAAAGCTGAATTCAGCATCCACTATTAGTATATAAAACAAGTAGATATAAAACTAAACTCATCTTTTAGTTTAACTAACAACTCATCTTTAGGATACACCTTCCATTCGTCGCTAAGCTCCAAACTAGCACTATTTTTACCATTATCATAATTAATAAAAACCGGACAATTACCACCGCGGTAGGCGCCCAAAATATCGTATAGCTTGTGTAGCGCATCTTGAGATAATCTTGCCCCATCAATATTTAGCAACAACCCTTTAACATATACCTCTCTTGCTTGCTCTAAACTCATTGCGCGACTAGCTCTAATCCGATAACCATTAGAAAATTGATCTGCTACTACTTCACCTTCAATAATAACCAGCCTATCTTCCACCAAACTAGATCTAGCTTGAGCAAAATTTTCAGCAAACATCGTAACATCTACCGACCCACTATTATCTTCTAACGTAATAATAGCCAAACGATTACCCGATTTAGTATTAACCAGCCTAATAGAGTTAATAAATCCCGCAATCAGGATATTTTTACCAACTTCAGGAGCAATCTCAGCAAGATTAAATCTAACAAACTTATTTAATTCCTCACGAAACTTTTCAATCGGATGACCATCAAGATAAAAACCTAACACCTCCTTCTCTTTTTTTAAACGTTCATCATTAGACCAATCAAGCGCTGGCAAATACTCATATTCGTCATCTTCTGCAAATAACCCACCCAATAAATCAAGTTGGCCAGAAAAGCGCTGCTTTTCATGTTGACTTGATAACTTTAACGCTTCTTCAACACTAGCAAACAACTGCGCTCTACTTGGACCGATTTTATCTAATGCCCCAGAGCTAATTAAAGCTTCTAAAACCCGCTTATTAACCTTGCTACAATCAACTCGCTTACAAAGATCAAAAAGATTTTTAAATTCCCCCGCCAGATTGCGATCAGCAATAATTAGCTCTGATGCGGCAGACCCCACACCTTTAATTGCACCAAGTCCATAAATAATCTCATTGCCAGACTTGCTAACTGTAAACTGATAGTTACTACTATTAATATCAGGCTTGATTATACCAAGATTTAATTCTCGACATTCATTTAACATCATTACCACCTTGTCGGTATTATCCATATCAGAAGATAAAACTGCTGCCATAAATTCCGCTGGATAATGAGCTTTAAGCCAAGCGGTTTGATAAGCGATTAATGCATATGCTGCGGAGTGTGATTTATTAAATCCGTAACTTGCAAACTTCTCCATAAAATCAAAAATAACATTAGCTAAATGTTTATCCATGCCACTTTTGTCAGCCCCCTCAATAAATACTGCACGCTGACGAGCCATCTCTTCCGGCTTTTTCTTACCCATGGCACGACGTAATAGATCGGCACCGCCCAAGCTATACCCAGCCAAACTCTGTGCCATCTGCATTACTTGCTCTTGATATATTGCCACACCATAAGTAGGCTTTAAAATTGGCTCTAGCTTAGGATGCAAATAGGTTATCCTTGCTCGACCATGTTTACGGTCGATAATTTCATCTAGCATTCCAGATTGTAAAACACCCGGGCGAATTATTGCCACTAGAGCGACAATATCGCTAAAACAATCTGGTTTAAAACGCTTAATTAAATCACGAGATATTCTTGATTCTAATTGAAAAATTGCAGCGGTTTTACCAGACTGCAGTAACTTATAAGTACTAAGATCATCTAGCGGTAAACTAGAAATATCTAACTTGCCTTTACCCTGAGAGATTAATCGCTGGTCAATCGCCTTTAAAGCCCAATCGATAATAGTTAAAGTACGCAAGCCCAAAAAGTCAAACTTTACTAATCCAACTGCTTCAACATCGTCCTTATCGAGCTGGGTAATGATTCCCTCACTATCTTCTTCACGATAAAGTGGCATAAAATCGGTCAAAGCAGAGGGCGCGATCACCACCCCTCCTGCATGTTTACCGGCATTACGCACAATTCCTTCAAGCTTTTTAGCAAGATCAATTAAGGTTTTTACCTCATCCTCTACATTATAGCGCTGCTGTAAAAGCTCCTCTTCTTCCATCGCTTGCTTTAAAGTCATTCCTAAAGCAAATGGAATTAACTTAGCAATTTTATCCACATAACCATAAGCAAAACCGAGAACTCTACCAACATCACGTACCACTGCTCGCGCTGCCATCGTACCGTAAGTAATAATCTGTGCTACTTTATCCCTGCCATAACGATCCATAACATAATTAATAACTCGATCTCTGCCATCCATACAAAAATCGATATCAAAATCTGGCATAGAAACCCTTTCTGGGTTTAAAAAACGCTCAAATAGTAAATCGTGTTTAATCGGATCAATATCAGTAATCCCAAGCACATATGCAACCAAAGAACCTGCACCTGAACCCCTTCCAGGCCCCACTGGAATACCATTTTTTTTCGCCCAACCAATAAAATCGGCAACGATTAAAAAGTAACTAGCAAAGCCCATCTGATTAATAACTTTGATCTCATAATCCAAACGTTCCTTATACCCATCCTGATTATCAATTTCATTAGCTCTATTAATCAACCCCTCATGAGATTGCTGAATAAAATATTCTTCTGGAGTAACATTTTTATTAGGTGTCGGAAAAATGGGCAAAAGAGTTCTGCCAAAGGTAAGCTCAACATTACATCTAGTTGCAATCTCAACCGAATTAGCCAAACTTTCCGGAATATCACTAAAAAGCTCCTCCATCTCTTCGCTTGAACGCAAATATTGATTTTGACTATAAAGCACTGGCCTTGAACTATCACCTAAGACATAACCACTATTGATACACACCCGAGCTTCATGCGCCTCAAAATCTTCTCGCTCTAAAAAACACACACTATTAGTAGCCACCAAAGGCAAATGTTCTTTTACCGCCAAATCAAAAGCCAAAGCCAAATATTCTTCCTCTTTAACTCGGCCGGTGCGCCTGATCTCTAAGTAATAATTATCTGGAAATAACTTTTGCCAAAATTTAATTAGTGTATTTACTCGCGCGAAATTATTAGCCAAAAGAGCACTACCAATATCTCCATCCTTAGCTCCAGATAGCACAATCAAACCAGATGCACATTCATTTAACCAACTACGCCTTACTATTGGCTTATCTGCAACCTGTCCTTCAATATAAGACTTAGAGATTAATTTTAAAATATTTTGATAACCCAAGTAATTTTTAGCGAGCAAAATTAATTTAAAAGGTTGTCTTTGATCAAGGTCATTTTCAAGCCAAATATCTACGCCAATAATTGGCTTAACTCCTGAATCCATCGCTTGCCGATAAAACTTTACTACTGCAAAAAGGTTACTTTGATCAGTAAGAGCACAAGCAGGTATATTAGATTTAACGCATTTATCAAATAATTGATCAATCCGTACAATTCCATCAGCAATAGAGTATTCGGTATGTAAATTTAGGTGAATAAATTTCTGGATCATAAACAGTTAATGTGCTCTTTGATATAAACCTGTTAAAGTTGTAGTAGCTAAATGATAAGAACCAATAATAGTATACTCCGAACCATTAGCACCAGCCGTACTTTTAAATAATTTTAGCTCATTTACTCTAAAACTAATAGGTGAAAAATGCACGTTTTTAATCATTTTTGAAATATTTTTTTGCCAAACGTCAAATCGCCCCAAGGTAACATGCGGCTGAAATTGACGTTTTTCTACTTTAATACCACATGCCGCAACAACATTTTTTACCATATTTGCCAAATTACTGACAGCTTTTAATTCTTTCGGCACTAAAACGATGGTGAATGGGTCTAAAGATGGAAATAGTTGTAAATCAGTCAGTGTCAGCAAAAATTCAGAACAATTTTGGCTGATTTTTTTGAGTTTTTCGTCTAAAGTTTGATATTGCTGATAGTCTATATTACCCAAAAAACAGATGGTAAGATGCAATTTTTTTTCGGCGGTTAATTTAACCTCACCGTTTTGTTGGATGATTAGTGGTTGGATCAGGTTAGCGATGGTGGTCTTTATTTTTAAAGGCAAATCAAGAGCGATAAATGCGCGAAAAGATTGTTCTACCTCAATCCTTAAACTCATCTATACAGACCCACAATTTCTTACGGGTGCAAAACTGCGACGATGAATAGGAGTTGCACCTAAACTTTTTAAAGCAGCCAAATGCTCGGCTGTACCATAACCTTTGTGCTTGGCAAATCCATAACCTGGATAAACACTATCATATTCTAGCATTTCAAGATCACGAGCAACTTTAGCTATGATAGAAGCGGCACTGATAGCTGGAATAAGGCTATCGCCGTTGATAATAGCCTCCATAGAACAGTTTATCTTGAGCAGATGTTGACCATCAATTTGAATATGATCCGGCTTGACAGATAGAGCTTCTATTGCTCGCTTCATCGCTAATAAACTAGCTTGTAAAATATTTATACTATCAATTTCGGCAACTGAGGCCTTACCTAGTGACCAAGCTATGCAAGTGGATTTTATAATCTCAGCTAGCTGCTCTCTTTTTTTAGCAGTTAATTTTTTAGAATCATCAAGACCGAAAATAGGAAAATCGTGATCTAAAATAACAGCTGCAGCGACCACAGGACCAGCCAGTGGCCCACGCCCAACCTCATCTACTCCGGCAATTAGTTTCATTAAGAAGTATCTTATCAAAAAAACCCGGTATTTCCCATTTTATTAAAAAATCAGCAGCTGTATAAACTGCCCGATTTGCCGAACTTCACCTTGTAAACCTGTGCACAACCTTTGCCGAATTGATAGAGATCCAAAATGTTATGAATCTGTTATTAAATCTCGCTTTAAAGCCTATCTAGCATAGAGATATCTGAGGAGAGTATAACATGAAGATACAATTTCTTCACAACCTCCGAATTTCCGTTCTGTTCTGCTAAATGTAACGCTGTATACCCAGATATGTCCTTAAGATCAATGTCTGCCCCAGATTCTATTAGTAATTCCACAATCTCCAAATTTCCGTCCTGTGCTGCCAAATGTAACGCTGTATTCCCAGCGTTGTTCAAATTATTAACACTTGCTCCAGATTCTATTAGTAAATCCACAATCTCCAAATTTCCTTGCTGTACTGCCAAATGTAACGCTCTATTACCAGCGTTGTTCAAATCATTAATATTTGCTCCAGATTCTATTAGGAATTTCACGACTTCAAAATTTCCTTCATGTGCTGCCAAATGTAACGCTGTATTCCTAGCGTTGTTCCGCCAGTCATTAACATTTGCTCCAGATTCTATTAGGAATTTCACAATCTCCAAATTTCCGTTCTGTACTGCTAAATGTAACGCTGTATACCCAGATATGTCCTTAAGATCAATGTCTGCCCCAGATTCTATTAGGAATTTCACAATCTCCAAATTTCCGTTCTGTACTGCTAAATGTAACGCTGTATACCCAGATATGTCCTTAAGATCAATGTCTGCCCCAGATTCTATTAGGAATTTCACAATCTCCAAATTTCCGTTCTGTACTGCTAAATGTAACGCTGTATACCCA
>CAZTPH010000058.1:5990-7941 GCA_964614705.1 uncultured Coxiellaceae bacterium | reverse complement strand
TTGGCTCGTAAAAGTTATCTGTATTATATTCGATATAACCACTTAACCCCCCAAACTCATCTTCATATAAACTTAATGTTGTATCAAACTTAGTGATCTCATTTTCTAAAGGTATATATTCAGAAACTACATCACGTAAATGCAAATTATTTTTATTGCCCGTATTTTGTAATATAAACAAATGTTGAACCAAAGGCATCATTGCGTTACTTCTATTAACAACCAACTTATCAACCAAATATTCGAATGGTATATCTTGGTTAGCATAAGCTTCTAAACATAGATTCTTAATGTTACCCAGAAATTCCTTAAAATTTAGCTGCATATCTATTTGGACCCTGAGAGGAACAGTATTAACAAAGAATCCTAAAATATTTTCAATATCATGCATATTTCTATTAGCTATAACTGTTCCCAACAATAGATCATTCTGTCGAGAATATTTTGCCATTAAAATACCATAACCTGCTAACAAAAACATAAATGGAGTAACTTGTAACTGAATAGATATTTTTTTGATCTCGTTAAAAATCTCTGACGATATGGAACAATAATATTTTTTACCAATAAAACTTTGGACCTTGGGGCGTTTTTTATCCATTGGCATAATTAACTCTTGATAATGAGATAATTTTTCTTGCCAATAATTAAACTGAGGTAAAAATGCCCCTTCTTTCATAAGCTGATTTTGCCAAACAGAAAAATCAACATATTGCTTTTCTAATTTTGGTAAACCAGGTGCTAAATTATCGAGTATAGCATTATATAATAGCGTTAAATCTCGTAAAAATATCTTCAAGGACCAACCATCACTAATAATATGATGCTGATTAATAAATAAGATATATTCCGTAATAGAAATTTTATAAAGGATCATTTTAAACAGCGGCCAAGTTTCCAATATAAATGCTTCATTAGCTACGATCGACAATTGGTATTCTATTTCTGCTGCTGTAGCACTTACAACCTCTAAGTCAAAATTACTTTCATTAATAATTTTTTGAAATGGAGTACCTTCAATTTCACCAAAACTTACTCTCAGTATTTCATGCCTATTAATTAGCTGGATTAAAGCTTGTTTCAATACATCTGGATTAAGATCACCCTTAAGCCTAAGAACCAATGGCATATTATAAGTAGCAGATCCTTTATTTTCATACTTATATAAAAACCATAAACGTTTTTGCGCATATGAAAGTTCATAAGTACTATTTTTAGATTTATGAACAGCAACAAACGAATGGTTACCTACTAACAAATTAGTACGTTTAGTATAAACATACCTAGCTAAAGATTCCACACTTGGATTATCAAAAATACTCTTTAACGGAAAAACAGTATCAAAGATTCTATTTAGTCGTGAAGCAACTTGGGTAGCAATTAAAGAATCGCCCCCTAATTGGTAAAAATCATCTTGAATACTAAAAGTATCGACACCCAAAACATCTTTCCAAGCATTATAAACAATCCATTCATAATCTGTGCGCGGAATAATAATTTCATTATTAACCGCCAATTGTCCTGACCCAAACCAATCTTTTAATTGTTTAACATCTATCTTTCCATTATCTGTTAATGGGAAATAATCAAGAATATGTATCTCTGCAGGCAACATATATTGCGGTAATTTATCTGCTAATTTCTTTCTAATGTCTTCTAAATAAATACTTTCGTTAGAGATATCTTTATTAAGAGCCATAATTACATTAAAGCCTATTAAATCTGATGAGGTGTTACACTTATTAATTACGGTAATATTCTTAAAATTGGCTTTTGTTAAAACTGTCTCCCACATTTGGTTTGTAAGTAAAGGTTGATTTTCCCTAACACTAGTATCTTGAAAATTATCAAACCCCTGCTGTAGTCCCATAATAAAATTAAAATAAGGATGGAAGATTGTTTGTTCAATAATAACTATAGCACCATCGACTGTAAGTAAACGTCTAAGTTG
>CAZTPH010000058.1:0-5980 GCA_964614705.1 uncultured Coxiellaceae bacterium | reverse complement strand
GTAAAAATTATATCTTTAGTATCATGTAAAACACTAGCAGCAATAATTAAATCATATTTATCGGCTTCAGATTGGCTAAATAGATTAAGTTTATCTAAATCCAGAATTGCGGTTTCGAAAAAATTATATTTTTTATATTTGTCTTGTGCTTTCTTCAAGAAAAAATTAGAAATATCGGTAAAGACTAATTTACTGATATTACCACTAAGCTTATCAATATAATGAGAAGTAAATGTTCCATACCCACCGCCTACTTCTAGTATTTTAAGTTTTTTATTAAAATAAAACATAGATAAATTGTTAAGCACCTGCTGGCAAATAGTATATGGCTCATAAAATGTTTTCTGATAAAATTCATCAACACTATCAGAAGCATATATCTCTGCCGAGTGAATCTCTTCCCGAAGAATTTTTAAAAGATTATCTACATAATATAAAACTTTTACTTTCTCATCAGCATATTGCACTGGCTCACTAACAGAACCAAACAATTCTTGGCACAAATTATGGATATTAACCAAAGAAATATCTTGATCAACTTCATAAACATCACCTTCTTTATTACTAAGAACTTTATTTTCAACCAGTTCTAAAAGAACTCGTTTTAACCAGCGCGTATATTTTTTGGCAATACCACTTACACTCAGTAAACTATTAATATTAATTAAAGTACCAGATTTAAAATAGCCGAGTTCATACAACAAATTAACTATTCTTTTATTATAAACTTCATTGAGAGCAGAAAAATATGACTTTACTTCTGCTAAAGCTTGATCAGTAATAATAAACTTATCCACCTCCAACATCGAGGCTGCAACCATCTCATACCATCTAATCGACGAATCAATATCAATAGTCTGTTCTGCATTACCTAGAGAACCATCCAACAAACTAATACAAGCAATTATTTTCTTAACATCAAAACGCTCACCAGAAACAAATATCACAACATCTTGTATATTATTGATGGTTAATAAAGCATGCTCAATTTCCCCTAATTCAATCCTATATCCAGATATTTTTACTTGATCATCATTACGTCCCTTAAACCTTATATTACCATCAGGCAGCAGTTCTCCCAAATCACCTGTCTTATATAACAACTCTTTACTCACGGGATGAATAATAAACTGGGCTTTGGTTCTCTCCGAATCTCGCCAATAACCTTGTGCGACTCCTGACCCACCAATAAAGATCGCTCCAGTAACATAAATCGGGCAAAAATCTAAATGCTCATTGAGAATATATATTTTTTGATTGGTTAATGCTTTACCATAAGGAATAGATTCATATGGCAAATTAACATCCTCAATAGGATAAAAAATAGACCAAATTGAACATTCTGTAGCTCCACCTAAACTTATAATTTGAACTTTATGAAATACACTCAAAATCTTCTTAGGCAAATCTATAGGTATCCAGTCCCCGCTCAGCAATACTAAACGTAATGAATCATCTTTATTAGCTATCGTAGGAATAGCCTTATGATAATCCACCATCATTTGCATCAACATTGGTACAGAATTCCAGATAGTTACTTTATGTCTAACTACCATATCTAACCAATACTCTGGCTCTCTGGTTTTATCAGCATCAGGAATAACAATTGCACCTCCAACTGAAAGCAACCCAAAAATATCATAAATAGATAAGTCAAAGCTTAAATCTGAGATAGCGAAAATACGATCTTTATCACTAAGTAAAAATCGAGAATTAATATCCAAGATCGTATTCATTGCAGCCTGATGGGTAATAGTAACTCCTTTGGGTTTTCCAGTAGAACCAGAAGTAAAGATAATATAAGCCACACTATCTAGCTGGCATTTTTTGATTTGCCCTTTAGTTAAAGCATCATCAACCTGTTGAGTTGAAAATAGCAGTAAATTAACAGCTATTCCACTTTTATCTAGCTCTTCTGTTAACCGATGATAGTTTTCTATATCAACGATAATATATTTCAGCTCTGCTTGCTCAATAACAGATATAATTCGTGCTATAGGCCAATTGACATTTAATGGCAAAAATGCATTACCGCTATAAAGAATTCCTAATGAACATGCTATCTGTTCCCAACTTTTTTTAAAACAAATTCCAATTGGATTATTCACACCAAGCACATGCTGTTCTATCAGCTTGGCTATATTTAACATGCGATAATAAAGATCAATATAAGTAAAATTCTGCGCAGAAGTAATAACAGCTAAATTATTCGGTACCTTTTTTACCTGATCTATAAATGGCTCATGTAAACAGGTTAAAACCACCGGGAAACTGTTTGAATTTACTTGTTCAATTAACAAAAGTTGATCATAAGGCAATATTTCAGGAATCGTTTTATTCCAATCATGTTCAGCATAATATTGAATAAGATTGCAATATGCACTATGCATATCTTTTATCATATCCCCTGGAAATAAATTTGCCACAAAATCCCATTCAGCAACAAAACAACCATCTTGCTCATAAGCTTTATTGTCTAACCATACTTGTGGGGTTTGGGTAATGCTATAATTTATTTTAATAAACTCTTCCGTTAACGGTTTTTCTATTGACTCTTCCATTCCTAAAACGCTGGTCAATACTACTGGCGCGATAATAAACTTACTTTCTTTACTTCTCTTAATAATCTCTCTTTGTACTTCGATTCCAGAAAATAGATTATGCTCCAAATCATCTAAAAGACTCTTTTGTACACCAAGAGCAAAATTTAAAAAACTGCGATCATTAGCTAAAAAAACATTTTCCTTATAAGAGAACAATTCTACCGAAGTAAAATCACCAATAATATTGTTAACCTGCTCGTGCAACGGCAATCGATTAAATAAGGTGATATTGATAATAAAATTAGCATCCCCAGACCAACGACTTATAACTTTACCATACAATGCTAACAAAGCGCTGGTAGGGGTAACTTGATGTAAACTTGCTTGTTTTTTAAACTTCTGCCATATTGTTTTATCAATAACTTGGCTACATCTTTGAAATAGCTGATTATCAGACTTAAGTTCTATCTGCCCCAATAATGGTATCTTAGGAGTACTAGGCATCTGTTCCAATTTATCTAGCCAATATTTCTTATGAGCAAAATATTTTTCAGATTTTTTTATATTATTGTAAGCAATAATATAATCTCTAAAACTTATATCCAACTGTGGCAATTCTAACACATCATTATATACCTGCTTCCATTCGTGCATAAATATCTGGATACTTAATCCATCAAAAATCAAGGCATCCAAGCTCAAATGTAGCCGGTATTTATCCGGCATAACTGATACCCTAATATCAAATAATGGCCATAATTCTGAGTTAATTATTTGATGAGATAATTCTTTTTGCCAACCAATTAACAGACCAGATGAATCTTCCACATCACCTATCACTTGAGTTTTTATTTGATAAGGAGGAACTTGCTCTAAAATTTGTTGTTGCCCATCAGCTAAAATCACCGCCCTAAGCATGTCATGTCTTTTAATTAAATAATTTAGGGCTTTTTCTAATTTTTCAATATCTAAATATTTATAATCAAGCTCAACATAAATATGGGTAGCCACTTTACCCAATTCAAAAATACCTTGTTTTCCAATCCAATAAGCATATTGAACATCCGTCAATGGAAAAGGTAAATAACGACGCTCTAAATCCGCAACTACAGCAGGCAAATAAGTAGTGATAGTATTTTTAAAATCGAAGTTACTACAAAATAAACGTATCGAAGGATATTTAAATAACCCTTGAATAGAAACATCGACATTGAACCTTGCGCTAAGCGCATAAGCTAATTTAATGGCTAAAAAAGAATGACCCCCAATGTAAAAAAAGTTATCATTAACTCCAATTTGTTTCAACTCCAACACCTCACACCAAACCTCAGCAACCATTGTTTCTATAGGTGTTTTAGCCATTTCTATGGAATCATTATCGATCACTACAGTAGCTACCTCTGGTAATTTTTTTTTGTCAATTTTTTTATTCTCAGTCAATGGCAATCGATCCAAATGAACATAAAAAGAAGGAATACTATAATCAGGTAGTTTATTACTTAAATATTCAATCAATGCTGTTTGTTTTATAGGCTTCCCATCACAAGAGGTGTAGTAAGCAATTAGATGCTTTTCTTGAACTTTTTCTTTGAGCACAACAACACAATCTTTGATACTTTCATGTTGGGATAAAAGTGTTTCAACCTCCCCCAACTCTACTCTAAAACCACGAATTTTTATTTGTGTATCATCCCGCCCAATAAATATTAAATCGCCTTCATCAGTCCATTTAACTAAGTCTCCAGTTTTATACATTTTATTTACGGGAGTAGTAATATATTGCTGTAAATCAATAAATGGATTCAATAAAAATTTAGTATCAGTTAATGCTGCTTGATTAAGATAACCTACCGCTACTCCAACTCCTCCAATATATAATTCTCCAGGCACCCCTGGGGGAACTAAATTTAAATTTTGATCTAAAACATAAACTAAAGTATTATCTACTGGGACACCAATAACTATCTTCTTATCGACAACAGTAATTTCTTTTTTTACCGACCATATCGTAGTTTCTGTAGGTCCATAAAGGTTCCAAACCCTACCATGCATTAATAATTTTTGTGCCAAAACTTTATTTAAGGGCTCTCCGCCACATAGTATTTTTATTTTCGGATCGAGCGGTAAATGATTATGCTCTAAAATCATTTGCCATACTGAGGGGGTTGCTTGGACCAAGCTAATCTTCTCTTTTTTCAATAGAGTACAAAAAATTTCATTTTCTAAAACACTTAAAGCATCAGAAATAACCACTTTTCCGCCAACCAGCAATGGAGCATAAATCTCCAAAGCAGAAATATCAAAACTAATTGAGGTTAGGGCTAAAAACACATCTGTATGGTCAATACCAATATCATGAATTATATCTTGCAAAAGATTAACAACACTTTGATGACTAACGGCCACTCCTTTAGGTAGGCCAGTAGAACCAGAAGTATAAGTTACATACAACAAATCTGATGATATCGACTGATTAATAGGGAGATTTTCCGTGGAATAATATACCAATTTCTTATCATTCAAACAAAACAAATTATATTTTTCTGATGAAAAAAAACTAAATTTTTCTATTACAGATTGTTCAGTAATAATTAACTGACAATGAAGATTATCAACCATATATCTTACCCGTTCTTCCGGATAATGAGGGTCAATAGGAATATAAGCCATATGTGCTTTAGCTACTGCAAGCATAGCAATTACCATATTGCTACCCCGCATTAAACAGAGACCTACCAATGGATAATCTTGCGCTGCCAACAAATTGCACTTATCGATAAGATAGCGTGCTAAACGATTAGCTTGTACATTTAGTTCAGCATATGTTACCTCAAAACCACCAAAGCTAATAGCAATATTATTAGGAGTTTTTCTAACTTGTTCTTCAAAAATCTCATGAATAAGTCGCTTAGTTGGATAAATTTTATCTGGATTAAATTGATACAATAATTCATTTTTTAGTCGTGCAGAGATAATTTCATAATCATCTATATCCTTATTAGGTTCATTAACTACATGATCAATTAATGTCAAATAACAATCAGCAAAATTTTTAATAAAAGCATAAGAAAATAAAGATTTATTATATTCAAATAATAACACATACCCATCTTCTTTTTCGGTAACATATAAAGTTAAATCATATTTGGCTATTTTATAGTCAATTGGATAATTTTCAATTACCATACCATCTAAACTCAGATGATCATTAGTAGCATTTTGAAAATTGAACATTACTTGAAAAATTGGATGGATACTTGTATTACGCTCTACCTTTAAAATATCTACAATATCTTCAAAAGGCACTTCGTTATTTTTTAACGCATGTAATAACCTGGGCATAAAAATAGCTAAATACTGCACATAAGATATTTTAGGTGGCACAACAAAACGAATCGGCAAAAATGTAGAAATTCGTTTTAAAGACAGCGGAATTG
>CAZTPH010000057.1:0-7967 GCA_964614705.1 uncultured Coxiellaceae bacterium | reverse complement strand
TAGTATCGATGTATTAAGAAAAGATAGCATATGAATCAGAGAATTGGATTATACATTACACAAAAAACTGCTGGTGAGATATATAGAGCGTATGTTCCTCCGAAGCTACCGCCCAGGCCAGCTATAGATTTGGTAAAACTTTATCCTAATCTCGAAAAAGCAACTCTGGCTTTGGCCGAGCTAAATAGCACCCATAAGAATATTCCTAATACAGCACTTTTTATCTATATGTATGTACGTAAAGAAGCCTTGCTTTCAAGTCAAATTGAAGGAACCGAGAGCTCATTTTCAGATCTTATGCTATTTGAACATCATCAAAAAACAGAAGTATCTCTTGAAGATGTCGAGGAAGTATCTAATTATGTCAAGGCTATAAATTATGGGTTAGCGCGCTTAAAAGGTGATTTTCCTTTGTCCATTAGGCTTTTGAAAGAAATACATGGTGTGTTGCTTTCCGGTGGTAGAGGTTCAGGTAAATTGCCAGGGGAATTTAGAAGATCGCAAAATTGGGTAGGAGGTACAAGGCCGGGTAACGCTCTTTTTGTTCCGCCCCCAGTAGATTTTTTAAGTGACTGTCTAAGTGATTTCGAACATTTTCTTTACGATAAAAGTTTGCCCATACTCATCAAAGCAGGCATTGCTCATGTACAATTTGAAACGATACATCCTTTTTTGGATGGTAATGGGAGGCTTGGTAGATTGCTCATAACTTTGCTTTTGTGCGCAAATGGCATGATTGATAAACCCATACTATACTTGAGCCTTTATCTTAAGCAAAATCGCCGTACATATTATAAGTTGTTACAAGAAGTGCGCGAGTCTGGCGCATGGGAGACATGGTTAGAATTTTTTCTCATTGGTGTCTATCAGACTTCAAAACAAGCCATTCAAACAGCTCGACAAATTAACGAACTTTTTACCAAGGATTCGGAAAAAATAACCCACTTAGGGCGCGCTAGATTTTCATGCGAGCAAATATTAGAGTATATGAAACGCTTGCCACAAGTGACAGTTCCTCTAATTGCGGAAAAACTGCAAATGACAGCGCCAACAGCTAGAAGTGCGCTAAACAATATGAATTCTATTGGTATTTTGGAAGAGATCAGTGGTAAAAAACGCGATAAGGTCTATCTATATCGCAAGTACTTAGATATTTTGGAATATGGTGCTGAACCGCTTTTTACCGAAATAGTATAATTTATTGTTTAGTGATTTGGCGGAGAGAGTGAGATTCGAACTCACGGAGGGCTTACACCCTCAACGGTTTTCAAGACCGCCGCTTTCAACCGCTCAGCCATCTCTCCTTAAGAATCCAAATATCTTAAACATTTTTACTATAGTTGCAATAACTGTTTTTAATTTAATAAGCTAAAAATTTATAAAAAACATATGACTATCTGTAGGTACTGATAAGTAGGTACTGATAAACTTGTTTCTATTTCAAACTTTAGTTACTATACCGGGATCTAATAAATTTGAGGTTTAAATTATGCAATTTGATCATCCAGAATATGTCGCAGTTAGTAAAAAAGGTTCAGCTTTAGCAATTAATACTGTTTTGCGTAAGACCTATTTCTTGCTTAGTTTAACTATATTCTTTAGTGCTTTAATGGCTTTTGCTACTTTAGCTGGATTTTTGCCTATCGCAGGACCTGGTTTTACTTTGCTTGGTATGTTTGGTTTGATGTTTCTTACCCAGGCTTTGCGTAATAGTAAATGGGCACTTTTTACTGTCTTTGCCTTTACCGGTTTTATGGGGTATGCACTAGCGCCGCTTTTGATTTACTATCTCCATCTTTACACCAATGGGCCGCAGATTATTATGGCGTCGTTAGGTGGCACAGGGGCGATATTTTTAAGTTTATCTCTTTATACCGTGATTAGCCGCAAAGATTTTAGCTATATGGCCGGATTTTTATTTATCGCTATAACTGTAGCTTTCTTAGCCTCTATTGCCAGTGTATTTTTACATATAGATATTTTCCAGGTATTAGTATCATCTGCTTTTGTGTTGATTAGCTCAGGTTTGATTCTGTTTAGAACCAGCCAGATTATTTATGGTGGAGAGGATAACTATATTATGGCAACAGTTTTCCTTTATGTTTCTATCTTCAATCTATTTGTTAGTTTATTAAATATCATTGGATTCTTTGGTGGCAGCAGACGGAGCTAAAAGAATATGCTCAAAAAAACATGGATGATAATAATCGTTTTGTTATGGAGCTTGCTTGCATATGCCGGTGAGTACTATATGCCGGCGCCAGGAGATGATGTTGTTGGAAGAAACTATACTATTATAGTAAAAAGTGGGGATTCTCTAACCTCTATCAGGCAAGATCATGGTGTAAGTTACGACGAACTGCTTGAAGCGAACCCTAAAATAAATTTTTACAGGTTGCGAGTTGGACAAGAGATAATTGTTCCTAAGCAATTTATTTTGCCTAAAATTAGGCATGGAGTAGTAATTAATATTCCTGAGCTGCGCCTTTATTATTTTACTCCTGACGGAGATTACGTATATACCTTTCCGGTTGGTTTAGGCAGGCCCAATTGGAGGACTCCGGTTATGGTTACCAAAATAGTAAATAAGAAAGAAGATCCAGTGTGGGTGGTGCCAGATAGTATTCGTGATTATGTTTATAATAAAACTGGGGAGATTTTGCCGGATAGAGTAGAACCGGGACCTAAAAATCCGCTAGGTAAATATGCGCTTTACCTTGCTGATGGAGGTTATCGTATTCATGGGACCAATGCGCCTACTAGCGTAGGAACTTTTATTAGCTCTGGTTGTATTAGAATGCTTAGTCAGCCGATTGAGACTTTATATCAGAAAATAAGCGTAGGGACGCCGGTTTATATTATTCATCATCCCTATAAGGCAGGCTGGTTAAATGGAAAGTTATATCTTGAATCGCATAAATCAATTAGTAGTTACCCGGATAAGCCTAATACCGATTTGGATGATTCTGATGTAGAGCAGGTTATTTATGATGCTATTCACCTTCGCCCTGCTAGAATTAATTGGAGTTTTGTCCAGAAAAATGTCAAAGAGAAGCTCGGCATTCCTGAAGTGATAGGTTATTAGTCATTTATTGAGCTTAGATCTGGTTCTTCTGCAGGACCTCTATATGGATAGCAAGGATGTTTTTTTGACAAAGATTCAAAGTTGGGTTACCAAGCGCGCACAATATTTCTGAAGTGATCTATTAATTATATTGTATAAGCCATTGATTATTATATTATTAATCATTAGGTAATGTTTTAAATTTAACAGTTGCTATAATCAAGGATATGAAATCAAAATATTGTTCTGTGATCAAACAAGTAGTTATAGGCACTTTATTAATTTTAGCGGGTACCAATAAGGTTATCGCAGTTAATATGACTGCTAGCTACCAAGCTAAGCAATTATCTAGGCGAGCAGTTAATCTTAGAGAAGGTGTGGCAAGACTTGCTATAGATGCTTTTAATAATTCTCGAAAATTAGGAGTAAAACTAAAGAAGCCTGTTGTAACTTTGATCGATTACTCTTTGCCATCTACTAAAAAACGTCTTTGGGTAGTAGATCTTGAGCGTAATGAAGTTTTATATAGCTCGCTTGTAGCGCATGGTAAAAATAGTGGTGAAAATTATACCACCCAATTTTCCAACCGCTCAGGTAGTTTACAAACGAGTATGGGGGTTTTCTTGACAGGGCAAACCTACTTCGGTCGAGATGGATATAGTTTAAAGATTAAGGGGTTAGAACAAGGTATCAATGATAAAGCTGAGTCTAGGTGTATCGTTGTACATGGTGCTCCATACGTCAGCGAGAAGTTCGCTGCAGCTGCAGGTAGGTTAGGTCGCAGCTGGGGTTGTCCTGCTGTGGAAAAACAGCTAGCTGAGCCGATTATTAATACGATCAAGGGTGGTACTTTGATTTTGTCATTTTATCCCGACAAAAATTGGTTAACGAGCTCACACTTTATTAACAGCCAAAGCTAATTTTCTAGCTGCTTTGGTGGTGGTAAAGGCTATTTATCATGCAATAGCCAATAATCTAAAATTTTTCTAGTGGTTTTTACAGCCAGGTTGCTGTTTTCGCTGATTACTGCTACTGCTATTTCAGGGTTTTCTACGGGTGCAAAAGCAATAAAAAGATTGTGATTTAATAAATATTTAGGCACATTGCGTTTAGATTGATCTTGAGATTTACTGCGGTAGAGTTGTGCCTCACCAGTTTTGCCAGCTGCGCTATAATTTGCTTGTTCACCAAATCTGTAATAAGCAGTACCTTCAGGATTGCTAATTACATCTCGCATGGCATCAATAACTACCTGCCAATGATTATCATTTTTTAGTTTTATAGTTGGTATTAGTGGCGATTTATGCTGTTCAATTATGCCGTCTTCATTTTGTACAGAGGCTAGCAGATGGGGTGTAAACCTTTGGCCACGCATTGCTATAGTTGCCACTCCTTGGGCAAGTTGGAGAGGGGTGGCCGACATAAATCCTTGGCCGATACTGGATATAACCGTGTCGCCAAGATACCAATGTTTGCCGGTGTTTTTTAATTTCCATTCAGGGGTAGATACTATACCAGCAGATTCTTCGGCAAGATCGATCCCTATTTTATTGCCAAAGCCAAATTGGGTTAATATCTCAGCAATTTTTGCTATTCCAACTTTAAGTGAAATAGTATAAAAGAATACGTCACAAGATACCATTATGGCCTTCTTGATATTTACTATTCCGTGTCCTCCCTGTCTCCAGTTCCAATCGTGATAGATATGAGAGCTACGCTCTAACTTAAACCAACCCGGGTCATCTATTCTAAAATTAGTCGCTACCAAGCCAGTTTCTAAAGCTTGCAGAGCAATAAATGGTTTGATGGTTGAGGCAAATGGAAATGAGCCCTTAGTAGCACGATTATACATCGGTTTCAAAGGAGAATTCTGTAGCTGGTTAAAAGTAATATTATCTATGCCTTTAGCGAATAGATTGGGGTCAAAGCTTGGGTTGCTAACTAATGCTAATATTTCACCGTTTCTAGGGTCAATGGCAACAACTGCTCCTTTTTCTGCTCCCAGCTCCCTTTTGGCTAATTGCTGTAATTTGCTATCTATAGTTAGGTGGATGTTTTTGCCATGAATTGGTTGAATTACTTTTAGAGTGCGAATCAGTTTTCCAGTTGCGCCAACTTCGATTACTTTGTAACCTGTTTTACCGCGAAGAGTAGATTCGTAATATTTTTCTATTCCTGTTTTACCAATAAAATTGTTGATGGAATAATTATTATCCAGATTTTTCATCTCTTCTTTAGTAATTCTGCCGACATAACCTACTGCATGTGCTAACTCTTCAGCAAGGGGGTAATGACGGGTCATATTGGTAGCAATAGTAACTCCAGGAAATTGATATTGATTAACGTAAAAAGCCGCTATCTCTTCTTGAGATAATTTATTTTTAATTGGAATGTATTCGTATCGACGATAGTTATGAAGAGTTTTTTTAAGTTGCTGTAGATCGCTTGGAGTGATGTTAATGATACTTTGTAGGTCAGCTATGGTTTGATTAAGATTTTTTACTCGATCTGCAGTGATATTTAAACTAAAGCTAGGAATATTTTCTGCGAGCAGAATACCATTGCGATCGTAGATTAACCCACGGTTGGGTTCTATGGCCAAGTATTCCAGTTGATTGCTAGTAGCAAGACTCGCATATTTTTTATAGTTAATAATTTGAAGATTGACTAAGCGTACAATTAAAAATGAAATTAAAATGATGATAAGTATAGCAGATTTAATAATTCTTTTTTTGAACTGCCTCGATTCGTTTAGGTAATTTTTTAGTCTTTTCATCTTATTTAACTGCGATGATATGGATGTTTAGCAATTATGGACCAAGCTCGGTAAAGTTGTTCTACCAACATCACTTTTACTAGTTGATGGGGTAGGGTAAGTTTAGACAAAGACCAGACCATTTTACTAGATTTTATATAACTTTTATCTAGGCCATCTGCGCCGCCAATTAATAGGCTAATATCTTGATTATGATCATGCCAGTTGGCTAGCTTTTGCGCTAGTTCTACGGTAGTAAACTCTTGACCATGTTCGTCAAGAACAATAGCTAGATTGTCTTTGGGTATAGAAGCAATTAGGCTGCTAGTTTCGGTTTTGATTATCTGCTCACTGTTAGCTGATGTGGTACGGCGTTTTGGGGCAATATCTATCATCATAATCTGATAATCTTTAGGCATGCGCTTGAGATAGTCATCAATTTGTCTGTGCCAAACGGAGTCTATTTTACCGATAGCTAAGATATTTATTTTAATAACAGGTCTCCTAGGTTATCCCCGCTTTTTTTCCTTGGTGATTCCCCACAATTTTTCTAAAGCGTAAAACTTGCGGGTTGGCTCAAGCATGATATGTAAGATTACATCATCAAAATCCGCTAGCATCCACTCTCTAGTGGTTTCTCCCTCGATACTAATGGGGCGAATCTTTAGTTTAGCTAGTGCTTCACGGCTTTTTTCAGCTAGGGCTTTGGCGTGGGTTGTTGAGTTGGCGGTAGCTACTATCATATAATCTGTAAGGTCGCTTATCTTCTTGACATTTAAAATCTCAATATCGATAGCTTTATGGTCTTTAAGAGTTTTGACTAGTAAATCTTTTAGTTTAGCCGAGGTTAATTTTTGCATAGTAATGTCTGATTAATTTTAGTTCTTTAGAGTTTAATAGTTATATAGCTTATTGTCATCTATATATTTCGCTACTTTAGATGGTACAAGTCGAGTGACATTTTTATCGAGTTTGGCAAGTTGTCTGATTTTTGTGGCCGATATAGGCAATGGCTTTATTTTTAGCTCAAAAATTAGACCGCTGGTTTTTTGTTTTAATTCATTTGGGTTGATGGTTTGGTGGGCAAGTAGCAGCTTTTTGATCGGCTTTTTAAAGTTTGGAGGAGAGTTTGTTCTGTTGACTACAACCAAGTGGGATAAGGTTAAAATTTTTTGCCATTTATGCCACTTATCGAATTGACCAAATGCGTCGCTTCCCATAATCAAAATAAGCTGGTAGTTACGATATTTCTTTTTAAGATAGGCTAGGGTTTTACTGGTATAAGATAGGGTTTTATTTTTAGTTTCGTAGGGGTCTATCTTCACATAACGCAATTTTAGCGTGGCTATTTTAGCCATTTTTAGCCTATCTTGTGTGGGCGCAATTGGTGCAGTTTTAAGCGGTGATTGCTTGCAAGGAATAAGCAAAATCTTGGAGGTTTTAAGTTTCTTATAGATAGTTTTCAGCAAGCTGATATGGCCAAGATGAATTGGATCAAAGGTGCCACCTAAGATAGCTAGTAGAGGTTTTTTCATAATAGATTTGTTTAGAAACCATTGTTTTTTGTTACAATATTGTGTTGCATATTCGTTCGCGCAAATTCGCTACATACTTATTTCTCATAATTATAGCTCGTCAAGCTAAAAGTCGCAATGCAATAAGAAGTAGCCATTAATCAGGCTAGGAGAAAGTTCAAGCACCTCTTTTAAGCTCTCACCCTGATCAATAGCAAATTCCTTTTCAATCCATTCGTCAAGAAGAAATTTAAGGTATTTTGGGTCATCTACAACAATTAAATCTTTAATCTCAAAACCGTATTTCTCGTATATCTCCAATGCCTTATCAGAGACTAGTAACTTATATTTTTCAAGATTGTTTAACCCATTATCACCAAAACCAAAAAAACGTCCCAAATTCCACCATGATCTTTTAGGGTTGCCCAATATTTTTAACATTTGTTTAGGTTTAATTTTGGTAATAGCACAGAGTAAATAGGTGTTTTGTATGTTATCATCTAATCCATTCAAATAAAGGCATAACTTAAATGCTTGATCAAAATTAGCTTTATCAAACTTATACCTAAGATTTAGCTTATCCATAAGATCATATTTGTATGAGATCCAGCGATCGAAAATATTTAAAGCTTTA
>CAZTPH010000056.1:0-8012 GCA_964614705.1 uncultured Coxiellaceae bacterium | reverse complement strand
TTTAGGTTTAGTAGATATATCGAAGGTGGTGTACGGTTTGTCTTCGCTGGCATAAGGTAGGTAGATGGTTAATTTTTGGTTTTTAGCATCTTTTTTATCAGGGAAATAGAAAGTTTTAGGTGGAGGAACTGATCCTAGTAGATAGCTGATAAAAAGCCGCGCTTGATTTTTTTGATCATTGTTATCGTAAACGTCTTTTCCAACCAGGTCTTCCATGTTCGGAACTTTGTCGATTGATGGTGCATGCTCACTAAGGCTGCCATAGGGAGAGATGGTTTTATCTTTGGCGGTGTCTATGCCTAAGTACTCTGTGTCTATATTGTTCTCTCCAGTTTCTACTGGTTGAGCCAGTAGAGCAAGGGAGTCATTTAGTTTTTCCTTGGAATTTTTTTGTAAGTTATATCCAATTTCTTGGGATAACAATTTGTGGATATTGTTTTCATTGGTTTTATTTTTGCTGATAAAATCCATGGCAGCAAATATTTTGGTGGTAAACCAAGCGTAAAAGTTTTTTAGATATAAAGTGATTTTGGTATCTAGAGTGCTTAAGCCCTCTAGTTTGCCGCTGGTTTGGTTAAAATCTCCTTTGAATGTTTCATCAAAAAGAGTTGTTAATTGTTTATTGGATGTGTTGCTGTTTGAGTTGATGGTTTTGATCGAGTCGTTTTTCAAAGAGTTTATGGCAGCTACTACATCTGAGCTAGAATTATCTGCTAAAACTTGCGAGTTAAGCAGTAAAATTCCTACGATTAATCCTAAATGTTTCAAAAGATTTTTTGTCATATATATTTCCTTTATAAAATTGTTAACGATACTGTACTGCTCCTGCTTGTGGTTTGATATTTACCTGGGTGTCGTTACCGCTTGGGGGGTTCAGAGTGTTGGGTTGCTGATCTTGTTTTATTTTAGTGTCTTGTGATTTTGCATTGTTGTTATCTGTTGTTGAATAAGGTGGAAGCGGTATTTTAAAAGGCTCAGTATTATTTTGGGAAAGTTGCTCTTTTGTTTGTTCTCCAGCTGTCGATGCGTTCGGTAATGGAGTAGGTTTGATCCCGCTGTTTTCCATGGCTTGTAATTGATTTTGTTCGGTTTGACAGAACGTATCACTCTCGTTACATGTTGAAGCTAACACCATCGAGTTAGATAGGACATATAGTGTAAAAAACATTATGGTTAATTTTTTTGGCATTATTGGTGCTCCATGGCTTTGGTTACATCATTAAAGCGTTCCTCTGAAAATATTTTTGCCAGCAGGCGTAATCTTTCGAACACCATGTTTCTTCTTAAAAATATTTCACTACTGTTACTAGGGGTTTTGGTGGTGTGTTCTGCATACTCAAGTAGTTTGGATGCGGCGCTTGGGCTTGCAGTATCCAGTGCATGCAATATTCTTAGAGATCTGCCCATCTTTAGGTTGGCCAATAGATCAATTATGCGGTCTTCTTCTTGAATATCAATATTACCAGGTTCATCAATGATTTTTTCTAGCTTAACCAAAGCTTCTTCCAATTCTTGGTTGCCATCAGCAGTCCATTTTTCTACCCCTTCCATAAATGACACTGTACGGTAAATTATGGGATCGGGATAATTTCTCCAAAATTTATGAGATTCCTTGTTACTTAAGTCTAGCATATGCTACCTACCCTGTAATTTATATCCATTAGTGAAACTGGTGAAGATTATATACTAAATTACGTGTTCTGCAAGTCTTAAAATAGGATAGTAGTTTTTTGGTATCATTAGTTTTTGCATAAGTCAGTACTCTTTTAATAAGGAAAGTTGGTTAATTTTCGCTAGAAGATATCGAGAAAATCAATTAAAAAATACCCGTAACATTTACGGGATATATAAATTGAATGTTCCTAAATAAAGTTTTGAAGATAGTAGTTTTGTTGGTAATATGTGCCATATTCTATGGCCGGCATAGCTCAGTTGGTAGAGCAATTGATTCGTAATCAATAGGTCGGAGGTTCGACTCCTCTTGCCGGCACCAATGAAATCAATAATTTATACAATATTTTATCGTTTTATAAGCTGTAATTTTATTTTAGGGTTCCTCTCGTGGTTTTCATAAGATGTTCACTATACCGCTTCCAGAACCATCAAATCATCCCTCGCTTTCCTAAACGCCATCTTATATTTGCTAATGTAAATGGAATGATCTCTTGGGTTAAATTAGCAACTTTCCGTAATACACGCGCTGCCTCTCGAATGGTGGCACCGGAACCAGTATAATCATCTAAAAGTAAAATAGCTCCTTTGGGAATATTTTGATTTAGCTTCGCTGCCATTTTATTGGTAACGTTGTAACGTCTTTGATCATTATTTAATAAATTACCTTGACGTTCAGTTGGCGTTTTTTCCCAATACAAATAATCCAACAATAGAGAAACATTGAATTGTTTAGCGATAAAACTAGAGATATTGTAACGTGAGCACCACGTGTTTGATGGAATAGCAATAACAGAGCTTATGCAATATTGTTGTGCAAGTAGATTAAGTGCTTTCTTAATTAGATCTAACAATTCGGGAAATCCTTCGCTATTTTGTGCGCGCTCTTGCATAAATCTTATAAACAGGGGAGATCTGATCTTTCCATCAAAAATAGCATAGCCTTGAGAAATTTTATGTTGATTAATAGCATTAATTGTTATTAATCTTTCTGATAGCCAGGTATCGATATCGCTGATTTTGATTTTAGAGTTATCAGGTATAGGTGATTGTGACTCACTACAAATATCACAATGGCCACATTTCTCAGCGCTTGTATCACTTAATGCTTGACGCAAAAGGACCATACGACATTGAGTATTTTGTTCCGCATAGATTGAGATAGATTGTAACTCCATGTTTTTAACTAGTAATTGATTTTTATATCGTTCTAAATTTGGTTCTTCTTGCTTATCAGTTATCAAATAAACCTGGGCATTATTTTGAAAAATTTTCTTCAAATATCCTTGCTCAACTAATTCTGCTACAACGACAGTTACCATAGTGGGGTGCAAATCAACGAGTCTTTTGATGTCGGTTATTTTTGGAGGCTTAGCAGCTATTTTTATTGCTTGCAAAATCTTGTGAAAATCAAGAGAGGTTGGTTGGGCCGAGTTTATAAAGTACTCTTGGATTTTTTTATCTGCCACATCAAACAATAGAATACCTTTGGCTGGTAATCCATCACGACCAGCGCGTCCTACCTCCTGATAATATGCAGTGATAGATCCTGGTACATCAAAGTGAATAATAAATCTTAAGTCAGACTTATCTATCCCCATACCAAGGGCATTAGTTGCAGCGATAACCTTATACTTTCCCATGATAAATTCATTTTGTAATTTCCTTTTTACATTAGCATCAAATCCAGCATGATAAGAAGTCGCATTAATGCCTTTTTTCTGTAAAAATTCTGCAACTAATTCCGTGTTTTCACGGGTAGCACAATAAATCAACCCTTCTCCTTCAAGTTGTTCAATTAAAGTTTTTACCAGCAAGAGTTTTCTGGCATAACCACTTACCTGAAGCACTGTTAATTGAATATTGGGACGATCTAAACTCTCGCGATGTATTTGAACTCCCAAATTTTCGCTAGATAGCTGTAACCTAATATCTTCTTCTGTTTTGTAGTTAGCCGTTGCAGTTAATCCTAACACTTTAACTTGGGGATTCTTCTTCTCAATAACATGAATTAACTGGATTATCTGACGATAACTTGGACGAAAATCATGCCCCCAAGTCGAAATACAATGTGCTTCATCAATAACAATTAAACTTATAGGTAATGCTATTAAGAGCTCAAACTGCACCAGATTATCCAATTGTTCCGGTGCTACAAATAAAATTTTAATAAAACCTTTTTCTGCTTGTAATCTAGCCGCAATATTTTCTTCTTCAGTTTGATCGGTATTGATTGAGGCCGATTTAATATTAAACCTTTGGGATAATTGTAAGATCTGATCACGCATCAAAGCCAAAAGTGGCGAGATAACTAAAGTAATTCCATCTAACAAGACAGTAGATAACTGGTATAGCAACGATTTACCATAGCCTGTTGGCTGAATACATAATAACCGCTTTTGTTCCATAAGTGCACGTATCGCTTCAAGTTGCCCTGGGCGAAAATTCTTAAAACCAAAGCGATCGTGTAAAATCGTTATCAGTTGTTCTTGAGTTATTATGCCGCTCCCATTAATCTCAATAGTTCTGTTTTGGTGCAAGTTCACGTGTTAAGTTCCTCGGTTAACATATTAACTTCTAACTTTCTAGCTTCTAATTACAAATTAGCAATTATATTGGTAGAGATGTTTTTATACGCCCCATCAAAATCCCAATTCGCACTTTTATCGATCAAATTAGTGATTTCATTCCGAAAGTTTTTATTGTTGGCTTTTTCAAGCAAGTTTTTTTCAAACATCTCTTTTGTAACCGCCTGCTTGGTATACACACCATGAGCTTTAAATACTTTTATAACTTTTTTAACGTCTAACATTTGCTTGCTTAAAAGAAACCATAAATCAAACAGGTCTCTGCCTTTACTACGCTGATACAATGCTCGTAACTTACTGCCCATTAATTCATCTAATTGATAGGTTGTTATTTGTGCCTTACCAGAAAACCATTCAGATGCAACATTAAATGGAACTTTGATGTGCTCAAAAACATGGTAGTGTTCAGTAGTATTGATTTCTATCTTTAATTTTGCTTGGAGATCTTCATTAGTTTGATAATAATATACTAGCTTAACACTTCTTTCAGTAAGCTTACGTTTCGGCTTTCCTAGCCATTTATCTAATACTCCACGAATAGCATTTAACGTTTCTCCTATTGGCTCTGCTTTAGTTTGTACTAGATCAATATCTTCGCTGTATCTTGCTGCTGGTCTCAAAAAAAGTTTGTTTAATGCTGTACCACCTCTAAATACTAATTTCTCTCGTACTGTTGGATGGTTA
Source organism: uncultured Coxiellaceae bacterium (assembly GCA_964614705.1). Classification (GTDB taxonomy): domain Bacteria; phylum Pseudomonadota; class Gammaproteobacteria; order UBA9339; family UBA9339; genus CAZTPH01. The sequence continues at coordinate 3,069 of CAZTPH010000056.1, read as the reverse complement.
TATAAATCTACTAAAGCTTTGCTTATGATTAAGTCTTGCTCAACCATAGATGAAGTTGGCCATGGCGCTTGTTCATAACGCCAAGCATCGAGAAATCTTTTTTGTATCATATGTCACTTTCTATCTTACAGTTTACAATAACCTTCCAATCGATATTTTTAATTCCCTTACCAAAACCATTGCTTAACAATGGTACATACACAGGATTCTTATCTTTAATAAAATTTTTCAAGAGTTTTATGATTTTTTTCCAATTCTCAGTTTCTATGGGATCTAGTTGTTCTAAAATATATCCCAATTTTTGTACCCAAGCTATTTTATAATCGCTATTAGCTAATTGTAAAAGCCTTCTAGGGTTAGCGCTTACAATTAATTCTGTTAATACAGTTGCAATATGATTAATCCCGCCAGAACGCTTTTGATAATTCAATAAGTCCATGATAGTAAACTCCGGGGTTGATACCTTTAAATATCCAGTTGGTACATTAAAAGTGTTGGTAGGTGTATCATAAATATCTTTTTTGAAAACAAATTGAACGACAACTTTACCGCATTTTATAGGTCTTAACTGCTTATTAGTCATCACTTGAAAAACTTGAGGTTTTTGGTGTGATGCTCCGTAATATCCGGCAGCGCTTAACAAGCATACATAATAAGGTAGTCCCAAAAATTTCATATAGGCCGAAATGAAATGATCTGGTGGTATGCATCCAACACGACGGTACTCGGGAGATATGATTAAATGAAATCTTTTATATAAAGTAGTGATTAATTTTTTACGCCGTAACCTCATTAAGCTCATTCTAAAAGCGTCCTCTGAAATATTTAGAATTTTTAATGCTTGCTGAGAGGTGAAGCAAAATTCACCTTTTTCTTCAAGAGTAAGTATATAATCAGATAAATGCATAACAAAACCTAAAAAATTATATAATCTTAAAATAACGTTTTTAGTTATTTTGAAAATATATCACTTTATGTGTATTATTGTCAATCACAACATAAAAAATATATAAAAAATTTTGTGATATCTTGGTAGCATTTTTTTTGACTGTCGCACTTGAAGCTAGAGTAATTTGACTTCTGAGAATTAAGCAGTTACGATGCAAGCCACATCTGTTGCAGGTTTGGCCAGATAGCTCAGTTGGGTGAGCCGGTATTTTCGTGAAAGCGAGCAAGCGTAGCTTTCACGCCGGAGAACGCCCGACAGGATGTCGGGCCGGAATACAGAGCGACAGGATAGTTGAGTAGAGCTCTGTTATTGTTGGAACGGTGTTTATAGTTTGGCCAGATAGCTCAGTCGGTAGAGCAGAGGACTGAAAATCCTTGTGTCGATGGTTCGATTCCGTCTCTGGCCACCATGGTTATCCTTATAACCCCATATAAATATTCAAATTATAAATCCGTGATATTTACTGATGGGAAAAACATTATTATTAGCTTAGAATGTCCGGGTCTTTTGGGGTGTTACTATGGATAATGTTACACTTAATGAAGTAAGCAGGTTTAATTATTTTGTTAGTCAGCAAGAGCCAAATACTAGAATATTTGCTGATAGTTTTTTTGGTGATAATGCTGCCATATATTGGAAAGATCTGGGTGGTCGCTACCTGGGGTGTAACGAAGCTAGCCATAATGCCATTCGTACTCAGGCGTTGCTTCAGGGTTTATGTTAGGAGAATCTGATCGCAATATTTTTAACCCTAAGACTGCTGATCAATACCGAGCTAATGATTTACAGGTAATTGAAACTGAAAAACCATCGATTTTAGAAGAGATTCTTTTTTATCCTGACGGTAAAGAATTACTGCAATTATCACTAAAATTTCCGATTCATGACGAACGACGGAAGGTTATTGGAGTGCTTGGAAAAACGATAGAATTCGGTAATCTTCCTATAATTAAGAAATTACAGCATTTCTTTGTTATTCCTGAAGAAGAGTTCTCGATAAACAAACTAAAATTCCTTTTAGGTTTGGCTTGTTTATCTCCAGCGTTAAAGCAAAAAATTAATTATCCCAGCCTAACCCATCGTGAAAAAGAAGTCGCGTATTATATTTTGATTGGTACACGACCAAAAGAAATTGCCCAGTTTCTCGATATTTCAACGCGCACTATCGAAACCCATATTAAGCATATGAAATATAAGTTACAATGCTCGAACAATATTCAGTTGGAAAAAATATTGCGTAATATTTTGTTAAATATCATGTGAGTTTGGAGCGGGCGGTGGGAATCGAACCCGCACCTAAAGCTTGGGAAGCTTCAGTTCTACCACTAAACTACGCCCGCACGCCTCCATTATGATTGCTTAGTTTTTATTAATCAAGTAAATTTCGCACTCATGTTACCAAGGGCAATAAAAAGCTTTGTTAAAAGATCAAGAGAGCTTAGCTTATCCAAGCAAAAAGTATTTGATGAGCTATGGCCTAAATATAAATTAGATTCTGCAGCCGGCAAGATAATTGATCTAACTGAAGTTTTTAATAATGATAATGAGGTGATTTTAGAGATCGGTTTTGGTAACGGTGAAACCATTTTTCATCTAGCCAAAAACAATCCAACCAAAAACTTCATTGGTGTTGAAGTGCATAAGCCCGGTGTGGCTAATTTGCTTGGATTATTGCGAAATTGCCCGTTGGATAATTTGAGAATATACGCAGATGATGCAGTTGATTTTATCCATGGCATGGGTCATGACAACTATTTAGCTAAAATTTTGATTTTATTTCCCGATCCTTGGCCGAAAAAACGTCATCATAAAAGACGCTTGATCCAGTCTAGTTTTGTGCAAAACTTGAGCCGTAGACTAAAAGTTGGCGGTATTTTACATTTTGCTACCGATTGGGAAGAGTATGCTATATATGTTGATAATGTTATCAAAGATCTGACTTCTTTCAGGCGTTTATTAGGTGATGAGGTCGATCAATATCAAAGGCCATTGGTTACTAAATTTGAAAAACGGGGTATTAGTAAAAATCATAACATTTTCGATCTGATCTTTGTTAAACCTAAATAACCAGGCATTTAGTAAGTAATTGCATTAATTTGGATAATCGGTTAATCTCTTGG
>CAZTPH010000055.1:0-8164 GCA_964614705.1 uncultured Coxiellaceae bacterium | reverse complement strand
GTTGGTCAGTTATTTGATACCTATCTTGGCTGGGCAGCAAAAAATTTAGGCGCTAAAATTAAGCTGATGCTTGATGAAAAACGCAGTGTGGAAGATATTCGCAAATTTTTGCAGCAGATCTATGATCTTGGATATGGGCAGAGATTTGATCTCAAGTCACTTAACGATAAGGAATTGATCGAGTTAGCTAAGAATTTGGTTGGAGGAGTTCCTATGGCTACACCAGTGTTTGATGGTGCAAGTGAACAAGAGGTGCGCGAAATGCTTAAGCTTGCTGATCTTCCCGAAAATGGTCAGACCACTCTTTATGATGGGCGTACTGGTAGAAAGTTTGATTCCCCAGTAACAGTTGGTTATATGTATATGCTAAAACTTAACCATTTGGCAGATGATAAGATGCATGCCAGATCTACAGGATCTTATAGCTTGGTGACACAACAGCCGCTTGGCGGTAAAGCGCAGTTTGGTGGCCAGCGTTTCGGAGAGATGGAGGTGTGGGCGCTTGAGGCTTACGGTGCTGCATACACTCTCCAAGAGATGTTGACAGTTAAATCTGATGATGTGGCAGGTCGTACCAAAATCTATAAGAAAATTGTAGATGGAGATCACAGTATGGAAGCTGGAATGCCAGAGTCATTTAATGTGCTAGTAAAAGAGATTAGATCACTGGGAATAGATGTTGAATTAGAAAACAATTAAGAATCTTTTCCTGAACTTTTGATTGAGGGGTAGAATTTGAAAAATTTATTAAATTTGATTAAAAAAGGTCCTCCGGAAGAATTTGACGCAATCCGTATTGGTCTTGCTTCTCCAGACGCAATCCACTCGTGGTCATTTGGTGAGGTTAAAAAACCAGAGACCATCAATTATCGTACTTTTAAGCCTGAAAGAGAGGGTCTATTTTGTGCCAAGATATTTGGACCAATTAAGGATTATGAATGTTTATGCGGTAAGTATAAGCGTCTAAAGCATCGTGGCGTTATCTGTGAAAAATGTGGAGTTGAGGTTACGGTCTCCAAGGTGCGTCGTGAAAGGATGGGTCATATTGAGCTTGCATCTCCAGTAGCCCATATCTGGTATTTAAAATCTCTGCCATCTAGGATCGGTATCCTTTTGGATATCAGTTTGCGTGATATTGAAAAGATTCTATATTTTGAGTCATACATTGTAGTTAATCCTGGTATGACCATGCTTGAAAAAGGGCAACTGCTTAATAATGAGCAGTATCAAGAGGCTTTAGATCAATATGGTAGTGATTTTGAAGCGATGATGGGAGCTGAGGCAGTTCAAAAATTATTACAAGAGATAGATTTAGAGTCAGAGATCGCTACCTTGAAGCAGGAGTTGGTTGAAACGGAATCTGATACTAAGATAAAAAAGATCAGTAAAAGACTGCGTGTTTTGGAGGCTTTTCAGGAGTCTGATAATAAGCCAGAATGGATGATTTTGACTGTTTTGCCGGTTTTACCACCAGATTTACGACCATTAGTTCCGCTAGACGGCGGTAGGTTTGCAACTTCTGATCTTAATGATTTATATCGTAGAGTTATCAATCGTAACAACCGTCTCAAGAGATTATTAGATTTAAGTGCGCCAGAGATTATAGTGCGCAATGAAAAAAGAATGTTGCAAGAAGCAGTGGACGCTTTGTTAGATAATGGTCGACGTGGCAGAGCAATTACTGGTGCAAACAAAAGGCCGCTAAAATCATTGGCTGATATTATTAAAGGTAAACAAGGAAGATTCCGTCAGAACTTATTAGGTAAGCGAGTTGATTACTCTGGTAGGTCGGTAATTGTAGTAGGTCCTACCCTTAAATTACATCAATGTGGTTTACCCAAGAAAATGGCTCTTGAGTTATTTAAACCATTTATCTACAGCAAGTTACAATTTAGGGGGCTTGCAACTACTATTAAGGCTGCAAAAAAGATGGTGGATAATGAGATAAAAGAGGTTTGGGATATTTTAGAAGATGTAATTCGTGAGCATCCAGTGTTGCTCAATCGTGCTCCTACTTTACATCGTCTTGGTATTCAAGCATTTGAGCCTGTTTTAATTGAAGGAAAGGCAATTCAGTTACATCCTTTAGTATGTACTGCATATAACGCTGACTTCGACGGAGACCAAATGGCTGTTCATGTTCCGTTGACTATTGAAGCCCAGATGGAAGCCCGAGTATTGATGATGTCAACCAACAATATTCTTTCTCCAGCCAATGGTGATCCAATTATTGTTGCTACCCAGGACGTGGTGCTTGGCCTATATTACATGACTAAAGAAAAGATCAATGCTAAAGGCGAAGGAAGTATTTTTGCTGATATTAGCGAAGCGGCAAGAGCATATGAAACTGACCAAGTTTCATTACATGCTAAAGTTAAAGTTAGAATAAAAGAGACGATAGTTGATGATGATGGTGAAAAAACCATTCAAACTAAATTGGTTGACACGACAGTTGGAAGAGCTATTTTGTGGGATATTGTTCCAGAAGGATTGCCTTTTAGTCTTATTGATCGAGCATTAACTAAAAAGGCGGTGTCTAGTCTTTTAAGTAGTTGCTATCGTGTGCTTGGAACCAAAGCGACAGTTATTTTTGCTGATCAATTAATGTATACCGGTTTTAGATATGCTACTCGTGCTGCTATCTCCATTGGTATTGACGATATGTTAGTGCCGAAAGAAAAACAAGATATTATCGCTAAGGCTGAAAAAGAGGTTGTTAGTATTGAAAAACAATATGCTTCAGGTTTTGTCACCCAAGGGGAGCGTTATAATAAAGTTATTGATATTTGGTCACGCACCAACGATCAAGTAGCCAAAGCTATGATGGAGCATTTGTCTAGTGAAATAGTATTAGATAAATCGGGTAAAAAAGTTGCTCAAAGTTCGTTTAATCCAGTATTTATGATGGCAGATTCAGGAGCAAGAGGTTCAGCTGCACAGATTAGACAGTTGGCCGGAATGAGAGGTTTGATGTCTAAACCAGATGGTACCATTATGGAGACTCCGATTACTGCAAACTTCCGCGAAGGATTAAACGTGTTGCAATACTTTATTTCCACCCACGGTGCGCGTAAAGGTTTGGCCGATACTGCATTGAAAACTGCAAACTCAGGTTATCTCACTCGGCGTTTAGTAGATGTGGCACAAGATTTGGTAGTAAGAGAAGATGATTGTGGTACTGCTAATTGTATTTTAATGAAGCCCTTGATTGAGGGCGGTGATGTGGTTGAGTCGTTATATGAGCGGGTTTTGGGTAGAGTTTGTGCTGAGGATATTATTGATCCTGCTTCGGGTGAAGTGTTAATCCCCATTAATACTCTTTTAGATGAAAACAAAATTAAATTAATAGAAGAGCGAAGCGTAGATCAGATTAAAGTCAGATCGCCGATTACTTGTGATACTTTGTATGGGGTTTGTGCTAAGTGTTATGGGCGAGATCTTGCACGAGGCCACTTGGTTAATATTGGTGAAGCTGTTGGTATTATGGCCGCCCAGTCAATTGGTGAGCCAGGCACTCAGCTAACTATGCGTACCTTCCATATCGGAGGAGCAGCGTCTCGCGCTACCGCAGCAAATAATATTCAAGTGAAAACAACCGGCATTGTTAAACTGCATAATATTAAGACTGTTAAGCATCACAAAGGTAATTTAGTTGCCATTTCTCGGTCTGGAGAGCTTACAGTAATTGATAAGACAGGTAGAGAAAAAGAAAGATATAAAGTTCCGTATGGAGCCAGCATATCTGTAGGTGATGGCGATCTTTGTAAGGCAGGTCAGGTTGTTGCTGAATGGGATCCTCATACTCATCCAATTATTACTGAAGCAAAAGGACGAGCCAGGTTTGTTGATCTGGTTGAGGGTGTAAGTATGAGGCGTCAAACTGACGAGCTAACTGGCTTAAGCACTATAGTCATAATGGGGTCAACACAACGCAGTGGTTCTGGTAAAGAATTGCGTCCAATGGTCAAGTTAGTGGATAATGCTGGTAAGGACCTTCATCTAAATGGGGCTAGTTCTCTTGCCCATTATTTACTGCCAGTGGGAGCAGTTTTACATATTGAAGATGGTGCATTAATTGAAGTTGGTGATGTTGTTGCTCGTATTCCTCAAGAGGTTTCAAAGACCAGAGATATCACCGGAGGTCTGCCACGAGTAGCAGATTTATTTGAAGCTCGTAAGCCAAAAGATCCTGCAATATTAGCTGAGACATCTGGTTTAGTTAGCTTTGGAAAAGAGACCAAAGGTAAGCGCAGATTGATTATTACCGCAAGTGATGGCTCCACCCATGAGGAGTTGATCAATAAATGGTGTCATATTGGAGTTTTTGAAGGAGAGTATATTGAGAAAGGAGAGGTGATATCCGATGGCTCTGCTGATCCGCAAGATATTTTGCGTCTATTGGGAGTTAACGCCTTAGCCGTTTACATAGTTAATGAAGTACAGGAAGTGTATCGTTTACAGGGGGTTAAGATTAATGATAAGCATATAGAGGTTATTTTAAGGCAGATGTTACGTAAGGTAGTAATTACCGATCCTGGTGATACCAAGTTCCTTAAAGGAGAGCAGCTGGATAAAACTGTAGTGATTGAAGAAAATAATCTCATGGCAAAAGATGGTAAGCTTGGGGCTAAGTTTGATTTGGTATTGCTTGGTATTACCAAGGCATCTTTAGCAACAGAGTCATTCTTTTCCGCAGCTTCCTTCCAAGAAACCACCAGGGTGTTAACGGAGGCCTCAATTAATGGCAAGCGTGACTACCTGCGTGGGCTTAAAGAGAACGTTATAGTTGGTAGGTTAATTTCAGCTGGGACTGGGTTTGCGTACCATGCTGAGCGTCACAAGAGAAAGCTGACTGAAGCTAAAACTGAAGATATGTTAAAAGAAGAGGCGGTGATGGCCGCAAAAATGGCAGAGCAGGCTTTGGGTGATGCTCTGAGGTCGTCAGATAAAGATTCTGAATAGTTTTAAGCGAGTTTTTATTAACTATTTATCTTTTACTTGACACCGGTGTGCAGGCTCATTAGAATCGCGCCTCCATACCGTAGTATAGATGGGAAAAAAATAAGATGGCTACTGTAAATCAATTAGTTAAAAGTCCTAGAAAAACAAGGTCTTTAAAGAGTTCTGTGCCTGCTTTGAGCAGATGTCCACAAAGAAGAGGGGTTTGTACTCGTGTGTATACGACTACTCCTAAAAAACCGAACTCGGCTTTGCGTAAAGTTGCTCGTGTACGCTTAACCAACGGTATGGAAGTCACCGGTTATATTGGTGGTGAAGGTCACAACCTACAAGAACACTCAGTGGTCTTGATTAGGGGAGGGCGTGTTAAAGATTTACCAGGAGTACGCTACCACATTGTTAGGGGTAGCCTAGATACTACTGGGGTTGATGGTAGAAAGCAGGGAAGATCTAAGTACGGAGCCAAGAAAGCGAAAAAATAGAGATGTTTTCTTGGGTTTTTAATAGTTGTTTAATAGTTTTGTGTTAAATAGAATTTATGGCAAGAAGAAAAGCAGCGGCAAAAAGAGCTATTTTACCTGATCCAGTTTTTGGCAGCACAGTGCTTGCCAAATTCATCAATGTATTGATGTGTAATGGTAAAAAATCAGTGGCTGAGAAGATTGTTTATGGCGCTCTCAAGAAGGTGGTCGAGCAAAAGAGTAAAGGTGAGGGCAAAAAAGATGACCAAAGCTACCCTTTAGAGCTTTTTGAGCAGGTATTGAATAATTTGAAACCGGCAGTTGAAGTTAGATCATGCAGGGTTGGGGGTGCTACCTATCAAGTTCCGGTTGAGGTTAAGCCTGCTAGGGGAATGGCTTTAGCGATGCGTTGGTTGGTTGATGCTGCGAATTTAAGAGCAGAAAAAGGTATGGTATTACGCCTTGCCGGTGAGATTTTAGATATCTTTGAAGGCAAGGGTGGAGCAATGAAGAAAAGAGAAGATGTACACAAGATGGCAAAAGCCAATCAAGCTTTTGCCCATTATAGGTGGTAGTTAATTATGTCGAGAACGCATCCGTTAAAATATTATAGGAATATAGGAATTGCAGCTCATATTGATGCTGGCAAGACTACTACTACGGAGCGTATTTTATTTTACACTGGGGTTTCCCACAAGATGGGTGAGGTTCATGATGGCACCGCCGTTATGGATTGGATGGAACAAGAGCGTGAAAGAGGTATAACTATTACTGCTGCTGCTACCACATGTCGTTGGAGCGGAATGAATAAGCAGTATCCAGAGCATCGGGTTAACATTATTGATACTCCAGGTCACGTAGATTTTACCATTGAGGTAGAGAGATCTTTAAGAGTTTTGGATGGAGCAGTTGTGGTTTTTTGTGCTGTTGGCGGAGTCGAGCCTCAATCTGAAACGGTATGGCGCCAAGCTAACAAATATCATGTTCCAAGAATTTGTTTTGTCAACAAAATGGATCGAGCAGGGGCTGATTTTTTCAGAGTAGTTAAACAGATTAAAGAGCGTTTAGGCGCTAAAGCTGCGGTTATGCAGGTGCCGATTGGTAAAGAAGAGAATTTTGAAGGAGTTATTGACCTTGTTTGTATGCGGGCCATCTATTGGAACGAAAGTGATAAGGGGATGACATACAGGGAAGAAGCGATACCAAATGATTTAGTTGAAATTTGTAATGAGTGGCATGACAAATTGATAGAACAAGCAGCAGAAGCCAATGAAGAGCTAATGAATAAATATTTAGAAGGCCATAAGCTTGATGCAGAAGAGATTAAGTTGGGAATCAGATCTTTAACCGTTTCCAATGCCATTATTCCAGTTTTTTGTGGTTCAGCCTTTAAAAACAAAGGTGTTCAAGCAGTTTTAGATGCGGTAATAGATTATCTACCAGCTCCTAATGAAGTTGTAGAGATCAAAGGTCTGCTTGAAAATGGCCAAGAAGCAGTACGTAAATCATCCGACAGCGAGCCTTTTGCGGCGCTAGCTTTTAAAATAGCTACCGATCCGTTTGTTGGTGCTCTTACCTTCTTTAGAGTTTATTCTGGTGTTTTAAAGTCAGGTGATAGTGTTTATAACCCAGTGAAATTTAAACGTGAAAGAATCGGACGAATTGTACAGTTACATGCTGATTCTCGTTCAGAAATTAAAGAAGTTTATGCTGGGGATATTGCAGCAGCGGTTGGTTTAAAAAATGTTACCACCGGTGATACCCTTTGCGACGAAGATAACATCATTACTCTTGAGAGGATGGAGTTTCCAGAACCAGTTATATCAGTTGCAGTTGAGCCAAAAACCAAAGCTGACCAAGAAAAAATGGGTATCGCTTTGAATAAATTAGCGCAAGAGGATCCATCATTTAGGGTTCATACTGATGAAGAATCTGGGCAGACCATTATTGAAGGAATGGGTGAATTACACCTTGAGATTATTGTTGATCGGATGAAACGGGAGTTTGGGGTTGATGCTAATGTTGGTAAACCTCAAGTTGCTTATCGAGAAACCATCAAGAAGAGTGTCGAACAAGAAGGCAAGTATATTCGTCAATCTGGTGGTCGTGGTCAATACGGTCATGTTTGGGTTAAACTTGAGCCATTGGCGCGAGGAACCGGGTATGAATTTGTCAACAATATAGTTGGTGGAGTAATTCCCAAAGAGTATATTCCTGCTGTTGACAAGGGTGTAAAAGGACAGATGGAAAATGGTGTGCTAGCTGGGTATCCAGTAGTAGATGTTAGAGTTACATTGTTTGATGGTTCATATCATGATGTAGACTCTAGTGAAATGGCGTTTAAGATAGCAGGTTCACAGGCTTTCAAAGAGGGTGCTCTTAAAGCAGGAGCTGTTCTTCTTGAGCCAGTTATGAGTGTTGAGGTAGTTACACCTGAAGAATATATGGGTGATATTGTTGGTGACTTAAGTCGTCGCCGCGGTATTATTCAAGCGATGGATTCTGGTCCATCGGGTAGAATCATTAAAGCAGAAGTTCCATTGGGAGAGATGTTTGGTTATGCGACCGATGTGCGTTCTATGAGCCAAGGTCGTGCTACATACACCATGGAGTTTGCTAAATACAATGAAGCCCCAGCAAATGTTGCTGAGGCAATTATTAAAAAACAGTAATTAATTTTTAAGATATAGGGGGAATAAAATATGGCGGAGAAATTTGAGAGGACGAAACCACATATAAATATC
>CAZTPH010000054.1:0-8309 GCA_964614705.1 uncultured Coxiellaceae bacterium | reverse complement strand
GACTCACAGACGCTCTGCACTGCTGTCCTTACCACTTCCCAAGACTCATTAAAAAGCGTTAAAAAAACAACCGGTTCATCGGGTAGTATTTCATGAAATAACCAAGCATGCGGTATTAGATGCGGTAGCTCATCCACGTAATATCTCGATGAATTTAGTAGACGCCCAGCAAGCAAGACGCGCGTTAGATTATTTGGTTGGCTTTAACCTTTCGCCTCTTTTATGGAAAAAAATTCGCTATGGTTTATCAGCAGGCAGAGTGCAAAGTCCAGCTCTTAGAATGATCGTCAGCCGTGAAGAGGAGATTGAAAAATTTGTGCAACAAGAATATTGGACTATCGTTGCTAATAACATGCTAGCCAAACAAGAATTCAGCGCAAAACTAATCGAGTACCAAAATAAAAAACTAAATCAATTTTCTTTTACTAACGAGACTGAAGCAAGTGAAGTTAAAGATAAACTCTCGGCTATAGCATCTGGTAAATTAGAGGTTATCAAAGTAGATAAAAAGAAACGCAATCGTAATCCAGCACCACCATTTACCACCTCTACTTTGCAACAAGAAGCATCACGAAAGCTGGGCTTTTCCGCCAAGCGTACTATGAGTGTAGCTCAAAGATTGTATGAAGCAGGTTACATTACCTATATGCGTACCGATTCGGTTAATTTAGCAGCAGAAGCTATAACGGAGATCCGTGAAACCATAGCCAAGCGTTTTGGCAAAGAGAACCTGCCTGATAAACCAAACGTATATAAAAATAAATCTAAAAATGCCCAGGAAGCTCATGAAGCTATTCGCCCTACCGTAAGCAAGCAACTTCCTGAAGATTTAAATAAAAAACTAACTCCCGAACAAGCTAAACTCTATAGCTTAATTTGGAAGAGAACTATCTCTTCTCAAATGATTCCAGCAACCCTAGATACCGTCGCGGTTGATTTAAGTTGTGGTAAAGGCAATATTTTTCGGGCCAATGGTTCGGTAATAACCAACCCAGGATTTCTCGGCGTCTACCACGAAGACGAAGATGATGTTAGCGCTGATGATGACAAGATGTTGCCTAAAATGAAAGTTGGTGATCTAGTTGACCTGATTAACATTATCGGCCAACAACATTTTACTGAGCCACCACCACGTTATACTGAAGCGAGCCTAGTCAAAGCACTGGAAGAATATGGCATAGGGCGTCCTTCAACTTATGCTTCAATTATCGATACTTTAATCAGCCGCACTTATGTGATTTTAGAAACCAAGAGGTTTAAACCTACTGATGTTGGCAGAGTAGTAAATAAATTTCTAACCAGCTATTTCGCCAAATATGTTGACTACGAGTTCACCGCTCATCTGGAAGATGAACTAGATCAAATAGCAGATGGCAAACATAAATTTTTAGATTTAATGAGAGAGTTTTGGCGGCCTTTTCGTGAACTGATTGATGATATTGGAGTCAAAGTAAAACGTGAAGATGTAACGCAAGAAACCCTAGCAGAAAAGTGCCCTAAGTGTGGCAAGCCGCTAACTGCTCGTTTGGGCAAAAAAGGAAAATTTGTTGGCTGTAGCGGTTATCCGGAATGTGATTACACGGCTAATATTGATCAAGATAAAAAGATGGTTGAGGTAGAAGTTATTGCTGATCGAGTTTGTCCTAGCTGTCAGTCACCACTCCATATTAAGGTCGGCAGATACGGTAAATTCATCGGTTGCAGCAATTACCCCAATTGCAAGTTTATGGAGCCTTTAGAAAAACCTAGCGACACTGGAATAATTTGCCCCATTTGTAACCAAGGGACAATGCTAAAACGTAAATCTCGTTACGGTAAATATTTCTATTCCTGTTCTAAATACCCAGAATGTAAATATGCGGTATGGGATGAACCACTGGACGAAAAATGCCCTAAATGTGGCTGGAAAATTCTCACCCGTAAGATCACCAAACGACGCGGCGAAGAAAAGGTCTGTCCACAGAAAGAATGTGGACACAAAGAGCAAGTCTAGCTCTTTTATTTGGTACCAAACATTCTATCACCAGCATCGCCAAGACCAGGTAGGATATATCCTTTTTTATTCAGTTTGCGATCTAATTTAGCGGCAAAAACTGGCACATTTGGATGAACTTCAAAAACTCGCTCAACTCCTTCAGGGGATGCCAAGATACAAACAAACGATATGCGCTTGACTCCAGCTTCTTTTAATTTGTTAATTGCCCTAATAGCAGTACCACCAGTCGCAAGCATCGGGTCACAAATATAAAACTGACGATCTTTACTATGTGATGGTATTTTAAAATAATATAGATGAGGAGCTAAAGTAGATTCATCACGATAAAGACCGATATGAGCCACTCGTGCTGATGGCATTAAATTCAAAAAACCATCTACCATCCCAATCCCTGCACGCAAAATAGCTAAAATAACGGGTTTTTTACCAGCAAGCACTGGCATCTCACAGTTTTCAAGTGGAGTTTCAATATTAACCATCGTCACCGGTAGATCTTTAGTAACTTCGTAAACTAATAAGGTACTAATCTCTCCTACCAGCTCTTTGAACTCCTTCTTATCGGTATTACGATCTCGTAATAAGGTTAATTTATGTTGTAATAATGGATGTTGTACTTCGTGGAAATTGGTATAAATTGGATGTTGTTTAATTGGCATTTTGCGTTACCACCTTAAAGTTTGTTATTTGGGCACCAAGTTCGTCCCAAGGACGAAGATAGATTAGAGTTATACTAGTTAATTGAGGAACAGTAAAGCCCTCAGGTTTAATTCTAAAAGTCCATTTTTCATATCCTGGAGAACCCACAAGCAGCTTTTTGCTCTGTGGTCGATAGAATTTTCTACTGATCGGAACAATTAAGTTAGCACTATATGATTTTAATACCCATGAATAACCAGTCGTAGGATTTGATTCGACAATAATAGTAAATGTAGGATTAGATTTTCTTACTATGATAGTTTTAAAAGGATCGGTAAAAACCGCGTCAGATGCAGCTAAAATCTCAGAAGTAATCAACAGTGCCAGCAATAAGCTATACCAACTTTTCATCATCTCTCCAGAATACAATAATAAAACCTCCATGTAACCCTTCCCTATCCTAAAGCTTATTTACACTCCCTAGAATAGGCTAATAAAAGAGTAGCCCAGAAATCCATAACACCAGACGCCGATAGATTATAACGAAGTAACTTGGTCTCGTAAATATATTGGTAATGATTTTTCAATAGGTAACGCAAACCCACGCAAAAAATCATACTCAGCAATTTGTACTAAATATTTTGCACTGACTCCAAGAGTTGGAACGATGTTTATGGAAACATGATCTTCAATCAGCTCTTGAACCAACCTAAATCCACTACCAACCCCCACAAAACCAGGCTGCAAAAAATTTTTTAATTCTTGCGCTTTAATCAAACTATCGGGTGCAATTGGTTGCATGATCTGATCACTTACAACATATTGCCCTAAATAGATCTCCTGCATTCTGGCATCTTGAGCCACAATTACCGAAGAATGCTGATATTTTTGAAATATCTCCTGAGCCATCGTACGCAAAGTTGATATGCTAACTACTGGCAAATCCAAAGAAGCTGCAAGCCCTTGAGTAATACTGGCTGCAAGACGCACCCCCGTAAAGCTACCGGGCCCACAACCAAAGGCTAAGGCATCAAGATCGGCTATTTTAAGCTGATGATGGTTTAAAAGATCATCAATCATCGACAAGATAAAATTGGTATGCCCTTTTGGCGCAACTACTAAACGCTCGTCAATTTGTTTATCGACCATTAGCGCTACTGAACAGTTATCGGTTGAAGTATCAAGGGCAAGGATCTTGGACATGACAATAATATATAGCTAACCAGATATATGATCAATAGTTAAAGTCTCGGATAAGAAGATTTATCTCATATAATGCTTGATCCTGCGGCTTTGACCGCGAATTTTGACGTCGTCTCTGCGACTCGTTTCTCTGCAACCGCTGGATCTATTATCCACTTGAGGTTACGCCTCAAGCCTAGTAGAATTCGGCGCCTATGCAGACTAAAAGAGTGGTAGTAGATAAAATTACCTGGCAAGCAGTAATAATTTTACTGCTTGCATCTTCATTTTATCTTTATGAATTTATCATGCAGGTAGCACCCAGCGCCATTGCCCAAAACTTAATGCAAGAATTTGCCATAGATGCTACTAAACTGGGAATTATCTCTGGCTGTTTTTATTATGCTTATACCCCACTCCAACTAACCACTGGCTTATTACTCGATAGATATAGTACCAGAGTAATTTTAACTACCGTATCTGCGATCTGCTCGCTCGGAGTGATGCTATTTGCCTATGCACCCAATCTCTATATCGCAGTTATCGCGCGTTTAATCATTGGTGGCGCTTCAGCTTGTGCTTTTATTGGAGTTCTGCATCTGGCTATCAGGTGGGTTCCGCCAATCTATTTTGCTCTATTTGCCGGCATTGTAGAGACGATGGGATCAATCGGTGGCGCTTTAGGAACCAAACCATTTGCCATATTATTAAAACACCTTAGTTGGCGCGAAGCTAGCCTAACATTTGCTTATATCGGTTTTGCTTTAACTTTGCTGATTGCCCTGCTCGTCAAAGATCAACCTAAAACAATAAAAAAACTCTCGCCTCCCAAAGATGATTCAAACAATATCTTCATCAATCTAGCTAAAATTTTAAAAAATCGCGAGACTTGGTCAGTTGGCATCTATTCATTTTTAATCTGGGCGCCAGTTTTAGGGTTTGCTGCCCTTTGGGGCGCACCTTTTTTACGTTTAAGTTACAATTTAGACAATATAGCCGCTACAAGAGCGATATTTTATATCTGGCTTGGAATCGCGTTCTCTAGCCCATTGATTGGCTGGTTATCAGATCGGATTGAAAAGCGCACTATCATCATGAGTATCTGTGCCATAGTTGGCGCAATTGCTATAACTATAGCCATCTACTCTACTAACATTAGTTCACCCCTGTTAAATATCTTGATGGCTGCAATTGGCTTTGCTTCTGCCGGCCAAACGCTTTCATTTGCTCTAATCAAAGACAATAACCATCCAAACACCAGCGGTACTGCTAATGGATTTAATAATATGTGTGTAGTAGCAGGCGGCTTACTTTTTCCCATCTTGATTGGAGCAATCTTGGACAATCACTGGACCGGAATAATGGAACAAGGAGTTAGAGTTTATTCAACCAAAAACTACCAGCTAGCACTAGCTTCCCTACCAATCTGCTACCTACTTGCGGCTTGCACTAGCATCTTTGGGATCAAAGAAACTAAGTGCAAGCCACAGTGGTGAAAATCGATTAATCTTGTTTTTTGTATTCAGCATCACGAATTGATGCCCAATTTGTGCCGAGGTCCTTACGTACATCTCCACAATACCCAAAAAGACCATCCTTACTACGCCTAAACAAACCTGGCCCACGCACAACTGGAACGGGTCCTACTCCTCTTTATTCTCACTACTAACCACACCTTCCATCCCACCACTAACCAACTTTAATAAATTCTCTAAAAAAACGGTGACTTTTAGCCTCTTTTTCTTCTAAAAACTCAGATTCTTCTTCCTCTGAAGATTCAGGCTCTTTTTTCCCATAAAATATAAACCCTCTTTTTTCTAAATCGGCATATTCCTTAATTAAATCAGCAAGTTCATTATTATCACGTCTTAAAGCCCATTCGCGAGGAGTAATAGACATCTCCAGATCTTCACCTAGATTTATCTGTTCACTACTAGAAACAACTCTATCTTCTTCATTTAAACCATAAACTTTTCTATCTTTAATCGCCTCAATTAACTCTTCTGTCGTAATACCACTATAAATGATCTTCCAAAATCTCATCGGCTTTCCTTGGTAAAAAGTTGGTACACTCACGGTATGGGTGAGAGTCTTTTGGCTACTCATTTCTACATCTTGGTATGGCACTTTACCAAATTTGGCTACCAGTTGTTTAAGCATTTCACGATAAAGATCATCATCTTTAATCCTTCCTAAGCTCTTAACAAAGCGCGTGTCTAGATCAAGCAGCTCAACCGCAAGGTCCACATCAAGCGGAAAATAATCACTCACAAAAGATGAAGGTAACATCTATAGTTCCAAAGAGGTAATTACCCGATAATTATCCTAAAATAATAATTTTGTCAAAACCAATAAATTGAGTAGAATAGGACGATGCAAAAAGTACCCATGACAATTAATGGCACAAATGAGCTGCGCCGTGAGCTAGAAAAGCTAAAAACTCAAGATCGCCCAAAAATTGCCAAGGCTATCGGTGAAGCGCGCGCTCATGGTGATCTACGAGAAAATTCTGAGTATCACGCAGCTAAAGAAACTCAAGGTTTAATTGAGGCCAGAATTCGTGATATCGAAAGTAAACTTACCAATGCCAATATTATAGATGTCACTAAACTACCCCAAAATGGTATTGCGGTCTTTGGTACTACGATAGAAGTTTTAAATACTGAAACAGATACCACCAACAAGTATCAACTCGTAGGTGATGATGAGGCCAACGTCACGATTGGCAAAATATCCATTAACTCACCAATTGCTAGATCACTGGTAGGAAAAAGGGTCGGAGATATCACTCAAGCCACCACCCCAAATGGGGTAATAGAACTAGAAATCACCAAGATTGAATATATTTAGTTAAATCTTTAAGAAGATGCTGCTCTTCATCGCCTAAAGCTTTGGTGGCAAATAAAGTCTCAATCTCTTCTAGCGCATTTTGTTTGGTTAATCTCCGCTCCTGCTTATAATTGACCATAATTTCATTCGATTTAACCCGCTCTAAATAGCGCTTAAACTCGGCAAAAACCTTACTATCTTTTGCCAAAACTTCTGGATAATTACGCCCTAAAATTCTAATTGCTTGAGAATTTAAATTATGATTGGCAAAACCAGCGATTAAATTCAATTTATCCTGCAGAGCAGCTAAATGAAATTTGTGGCAATTTAAACGATCTTTATCACTCATAAATCCAATTTGATATAAAGCGGCATCTATATCTAAATCAGGAACCTCAGGATATTTGTAATCTAAATAATAAGCTACTAAATCTAAAAATAGCTGCTGATTTGTCTTTAACCACGCGCGGTTTAAATCGGCCAGTTCTAAGCGCTCTTTACTTAAATAACCACTAAAACGCTTATTTGGTGGCAACAATAAAGGCGGCTCACCAAAACGCTTGCGATAAACAAAAGTCTCTTTGGTCAAATTATCTTTATTGATACCACTCAGGTCAAACTGATCAATCGGTAACCATAAACTTTGATTTTTGTAATGGCGATGTAATCCGAGCCCAATAACTTGTGATTGATAGGCACGATTTTTACCACATGACCCATCTACCAATAAAGCTTCTTGATAATCAAGAGAAGAAAAACCCATCTTTTCTAAACGATTTAAATCAACTTTTTTATTAAAAGCTAAAGCGAGATAATCCCACGTTTTTTCATCTTGCTTTAAAAGACGCGCAAGTTTAATGGTCGCTAAAACATCATTCATCGCATCATGAGCAAAACCAGCCATTAAATTATTTGCTGCTGAAAGATATTCTAATCGAAAACTATTTGCTCCGTTAATATCAGCCCACTTTAAAAGTTTTGGTTTAAACAGATAGTAAATCACCACCATCGGATAGATATCCATCCGGTAACAACCATTGGCATATTGATGAGCGTATGGATCTAACAAATTACGATAGAAAGAAAAACGTAAAAATTCATCATCAAAACCTAAATTGTTATATCCGATACTAACAGTGCTCGGGGTATTGAATAAGCTGTGAATTGCTTTAATTACTTCATACTCACATTTTCCATCTGCTAATTTTGCCAAAGGTATCTTATGAGTTAAAAAAGCGCCTGGCGATGGAACAACATCCGAATTTAACTTAACAAAAAATTCATAACGCTCTAATTCGTTTAGATCCAAATCGGTTCTAACTGCGGCAAATTGCACCACCTGATCGAAGCATTTATTTAAGCCGGAAGTTTCAAGATCGTAAAAAAGATAAGTGTCCATACTTTTTCAACCATTACTTAAGAGCCACAAAACCAAGCTCTTGATAAACTTTGTTTAGAGTGACGCCTGCAAGTTGCCTAGCACCATCTGCCCCATCTTTTAACACTTGATCTAAATAAGCTTGATCCTGACGCAACTTAGCATAATTTGACTGCATGGGACGCAAAAACTCGACCACTCTCTCTGCAACCAAACTCTTAAACTTACCATAACCATAGCCACTTAATTCGCTAAGCCAACTTTCGATCTCACGCCCAGTTATCGCCG
>CAZTPH010000053.1:0-8414 GCA_964614705.1 uncultured Coxiellaceae bacterium | reverse complement strand
GAGATATTGGTCAGTAAGATGAAATACCGCCTGATTGGAGTGAGCACTAAAATCTATTACTTGATTATATAATTGCTCAAGTTTTTTTAAACCAATCATTAGATTTTCTGGTTTAAGTTGCATCATAATATCAATTATTGTACAATATCTTCGGATTTATATCAATAACATTTATTTAGCCTCTGCAGATTAATTAATAACGCATAATCGTTAGATGAAAAATTATATAGTTACTACCTATCCTGAATTAGATAACCTGTCTTCTTTTGTCCATCCAAAATATCATAAGTTTTATAGCTTCATGCCAATAAATGAGCTGTTCGATTTAGCTCGTAATGTTTTGTCTAAAATTAGTGAGCTAAAAATAAATCAGGTTGTAGTTTTAGAATCTGGAGTCGTTCCTTTAGCCAAGATTTGTCAGCTACTAGCGATACAGCAAAATATTGCTATCAATTGGGTATACTGTAAATTACCAAGGAACATCGAAGCATGCTTATATCAGGCTATAGTATACTACTATCCTGATTATCATCAGCATGCACAACAAATTGCAAAATTATCAGCTGATATTAGTCAACATTTTGTAGTCAAACACCCTTCTTTACAAGAGTTACAAGAATACGTAACAAAGCATTTTCTTAACAACTCGTTGATTAATAGCTTAAGAAACGTAATGCGTGGTTCTTCATTAGTCAAAATACTAGAAAACCAATTTATTATTTTTGATGAATATTTAGATTCGGGAAAAACCTTGTCCAACACTATTAAGTTTTTCCATCTTTTCAGAGATAATTTAGACTACAAAATCTTGGCTTATTTTTCGCGTTTTAAAGATACAACTGGAGAATATATAACTAGCTTATATAATCCAAACAGTGAAGAAGAGTGTTATGATGCAGGTGTTTACCCTTTTGAAAATAGAGTTGATTTGATCGGATATTTTTATTTGGTTGACAATACTGTGCAAAAGGTTTTTATCCAACAATTGCTAGACAAAAATAAATCACTAGATTCTAGTAATACGTTTTTTAAACTGCTTGATGAAATGATGCGACAACACAACCTTTTGTCACAAGTAAAAGGAACCTCTCAAATTAAGCCGGTAGCAGATTATATTGATTTTTATCATCTACAACAGTTTTTTGTGTATCTATTGGAGCGCATAGCAAATAAAGATCCTAAAATTATTGAGTTTTATTACCAACTATTTGATATGTATGGCCCAATCTGGTCCCCTTTGCCAGATGAATATCATTTGGATTTTTTACAAACGTTTATTAGTAATGAACAAAAATTTACCTCTCTAATTAATGGTGATATTATGAGCAAATATCTGTTAGCAAGAAAGAGCTTAATTACTAATGTAGCAGAACTTTGTTTGAGCAGATATAAAACTTTTTGGCAAAAAATTAACAACTATCCAAATGAAATATATGAATCCAAATAACTATATTGATATCTCCATGGATCTCAATGAAAAAACCCTGGTTTGTCCAGAAGATACCCCTCCTAAACTAATAAAAATACTGCGACAACCTAAAGACCCAGTTAACTTTACTTGGCTTGACTTCGGATCACATGCGGGAACCCATATTGATGCACCATTTTATCTATTTAAAGATAAATGGACGGCCGACCAAATTCCCTTGGAGCGCTTGATAGGTTTATGTCAAGTATTAGACTTAACTAGTATAGAAAAGATCATAACAGCAGATGATCTAAAAAACCTTGCTATTAATCGTGATAAGATTTTGCTTAAAACTAAAAACTCTTTTGATCCGCTTAAAACATTTCATAACCAACAGGTAATACTTGCGGTAGATGCTGCTGAATATTTAGTAGAACAGGGAGTAACCACTTTGGGTTATGACTATCAAACCTTTGAAGAACACGGTAGTAACGTAATTCATACCATATTTTTGAGCAATGATGTTACTGTCATTGACAATTTGCGCCTCTCACAGACAGCCCCGGGAGATTATTGGTTATGCTGTTTGCCAATTAAGGTAACTGGTATTGATGCTGCCCCAGCGAGAGCAATATTGTTCCCTGTAGAAAAAACATGAACTTTAAACAGCTAATTACGCCCTACGAAAACTTCCCAAAACCAGGGATTATTTTTTGGGATTTTTCAAAATTATTACAAAACACTAAAGCATTTTTGGCTGCGACTGATATCTTCTGTGATTATTTTAAAGACCATGGTATAACCAAAATCGCAGCGATTGAAGCCAAAGGATTTACCATTGGAACAGCGATTGCTTATCGCTTAAAAAAACCACTTATTTTAATTAGAAAGCCTGGGTTAATACCAGGAAAAGTAGCTGCTCAAAAATTTACTAAAGAATATGGGATTGGAGAGTATCAGATAGCTTATGATTCTTTTTCTCAAAAAGATCGGGTGTTAATCGTTTATGATATTATGGCAGGGCCAGGAGCAACCAAAGCTGCAATTAGTTTAGTAGAAAAACAACATGCTCAGGTAGTTGGCTGCAGTTACGTTATCGAACTAGAGTATCTACATGGTAGAAAACAGTTATTAAGCTACGATCCATTCTCATTAGTAAAAATTTCCTCTGCAGATATGAATTTATGAAAAAGTTACTCAGCTTTGATTTACAAGGAACAATTTCTAACTCAAAATTTTCGGATGAATTTTGGCTAGAATTCATCCCACTGGCCTACGCGAAAAAACACAAAATATCGGGACATAAAGCTAAGATGATTATTAATCAAGAGTTCGCGATAGCTGGTCGTTATGATTTGAAATTCTACAATCATCGGATAGCACTTGATCAATTGTTTGATAAGTGGGATTTTTCCGAAATAGTAGAACAATTAAAACATACCCCCGAGCTTGACAAAGATTTGCTTTACCGAATCTCTCGCTATAGAGAACATGCATTGGTCATAATTATATCATCAACCACAAGAGACTTCATTCAGTATGAACTAGGACCAGCTACTGCTAACTTCGATTATTTATTCTCTGCCATAGATGACTTTAACCTACCGGGAAAACCTAAAGAGTTATTTGCTAAGATATCAAACAGATATAAAATACCCGAACATAATTGTTTACATATTGGTGATAATGAAGAGATGGATGT
Organism: uncultured Coxiellaceae bacterium; assembly: GCA_964614705.1. Classification (GTDB taxonomy): domain Bacteria; phylum Pseudomonadota; class Gammaproteobacteria; order UBA9339; family UBA9339; genus CAZTPH01. The sequence continues at coordinate 5,304 of CAZTPH010000053.1, read as the reverse complement.
AGTAAATGCCAATATGGCTGGCTGGAACAGTTATTACTATAAATTTAAATCTAAAAAGAGTAAATTATTCAGTATTATAGATGCCCATTTACTTGATTGATGATTTGAGATAAACATGAAAAAATTGATCCACTATACTTTTATTGTTGTCCTATTTCTGTCGAACCATGCTTTTGCCAAATGGGCAGATAAGGAAAATGCGGCGCTTGAGGTTTCATATCATGATGAAATTACGGTTAATCGAGATGGCACTTTTGAGCAAACCAGAGAAGCTACTGAAGTAATTTTAAACGAACTTGGCCGCCATCAAGCCGCTAGCACCACCCTCTATTACAACGGCGATAGCGACAAGATCAAGATTATTGCCGCGAAAACCATCTATCGAGGCCAAGAATATCCTGTACCATCTGCAAGCATCGAAGATAAGCCTCTAGCTAGCGCTCAACAAGGCTTTGACCAAAAGCGGCAAATCTTAATTGCTTTTCCTAATGTAGAAATCGGCTCTAAAATATACCTCAAATATCAATTCATCCAAAAAAAGCCGGTGCTAGATAATTTTTTTAGCAATCTGATCTATTTGGGCCGTGATGAACTAGATGATAAAATCTCAATTAAAATAAAATCGGCTTTACCACTAAACGTTTTAGTTAATGATCCCAAAGGGGCTCTGAATATTAGTGAAAAACATGATCAGCAGTTTTATTACCTTACCATCAAACAAACCAAAGCAATCTATCAAGAGATTATTAATGAACCACAACCAATTATTCCCAATGATCAAGATTTTACCTGGATCTCTATCTCCTCACTTAAAAAATGGGAAGAGCTAGGGAAAAAACACGGAGTTTTGGTTAACAAAATTTTCTCTCAATCCTTGCCACCGATGTTTAATAAGATACTAAACAAAGCCAAAAAAATTGATAATGAGGTTGGGCAAATTAATCTAGTAACTTCTCTATTGAACGACAAAGTTAGATATATGGGAGATTGGCGCTCGGTAAGCGGCAGATATGTGCCACGAGATTTGGCCCAAATAGCCGACTCACAATTTGGTGATTGTAAAGATTTTTCGGCAGCCACAGCAGCAATTTTAACTAAACTGGGTTACAAAGCAAAATTAGCAATGGTGGTTCGCGGAATTGCTGCTTCATCATCCCAAGCCTTGCCAGGTTTTTATACCTTTAATCACATGATTACTAAGATCATCAGTAAAAGTGGCAAGGTTTACTGGATTGATCCCACCAATATATCTAGCATGGCAGACGGAACATTCGCCGATATCGCTGATAGAAGCGTTTTAGTATCTGACCCTAAAGAAGCGAGTTACGAAAAAATATCTGCGATCGACCCTAGTCATGCCGTGGTAAAACTGGATAGAGAATGGATGATCAAGAAAAATCAGGTGATTGAGCGCGGACAAATGCTCTTAAAAAACGAATCAGCGCAATCTTTGACTGGGATACAGTTATTTATCTCAAAAGATACCATTAAAGATGTCATATTCAATCTATTAGCTGGTAACAATACTTTAGATGAAAAAGATAAAAAACGGATAAAATTGCCCAAACTAACCTCTAGAATTGTTAAAGACATTACCATCAACTATCAAATGATTAGAAAAAATGAGCTGATTATAACCAATGTTGGCCCTGCCTTAAAATTAACCTATGATGGCCCCATCAAAGAAATTAGCAATATCTCCCCAGATTTTATTGCCGACAAATTAATAGCAAATTCTCCAAGTACGCTTTATCGTAGTACTATTATAAAAAATGTCAAAGCTAAAAATATCGATTTTTTGACCAAAAAAATAACCACTCCATGGATTGAAGTTGAACGTAAATGTAGTATAAAAGGCAAAGATCTGATTATTAATGACAAAATAATTGTTCGTAAAAATATTATTTCACGCACTGATTTTAATCAACCAAAATTTATTGAATTAAAAAATTGGTTACAAAATAATTTTAAAGAGGTCATTTTAGTAATAGAAAAATTATAACGATGGGTTAAGAGCAGATGAAAAAAAGTAACTATGTAGTAATGGATGGAAATGAGGCGGCGTCTTACATCGCTTACCGTACCAACGAAATCTGTATTATCTATCCAATTACTCCTGCCTCCTCAATGGGAGAACTACCAGACCAATGGAGCTCGGCTGGAATAACCAATATTTGGCATACCGTTCCTCAAGTAGTAACGATGCAAAGCGAAGGTGGTGCTGCTGGCGCTGTGCATGGCGCCCTGCAAACTGGTGCTCTTGCCACTACCTTTACTTCATCGCAAGGATTATTACTAATGATCCCTAATATGTACCGGATTGCAGGAGAACTATTGCCGTGCGTTTTTCATGTGGCAACTAGAGCAATAGCTGCGCAAGGAATGTCAATCTATGGTGATCAATCTGATATCTACGCGGTACGCTCCACTGGTTTTGCGATGCTTGCCTCATCAAGCGTACAAGAAGCTCATGATATGGCGTTAGTGGCTCAAGCCGCATCACTAAAAACACGAGTTCCATTTTTACATTTCTTTGATGGCTTTCGCACTAGCCATGAGGTAGCAAAGATAGAGCTATTAACTGACCATGAAATTAGTGCCATGATTGATAATCAGCTTATCTTTGAAAACCGCGCTAGACGACTTTCGCCGGAAAACCCAACTGCAAGGGGCGTAGTATCAGACAGCGACATCTATTTTCAAATTAGAGAAGCAATTAATCCATATTACAATAATTTGCCAAATATTCTTACTGAAACCCTAGATCAGTTTAAAAAGCTTACTGGTAGAGAATATAATCTGGTGGAATATTATGGCCATCATAAAGCAGAGCGAGTAGTAGTAATCATGGGCTCTGGTGCAGAAACTGGCGCAGAAACAGTAGATTATTTGGTAAATAAAAAAGAGCGCGTTGGGATAATTAAAATCAGACTTTTTCGCCCATTTCCTAAAAAACAATTTTTAGCTGCATTGCCCAAAAGCTGCAGAGCAATCGCAGTATTAGATCGCACTAAAGAGGTTGGTGCCGCGGGCGAACCACTTTACGAAGAAGTTGCAACCACCATCTTGGAAAGTGGTCGTACTAAATTACGAGTGATTGGCGGTCGTTTTGGCATTGCATCAAAAGAATTTACTCCAGCAATGATCATGGGTATTTTTGCTGAACTAAAAAAATCTAAGCCTAAAAATAATTTTACTATTGGCATTAACGACGACCTTACTCATACCAGCCTAAATTACCACCAAAATGATGATATTGAGGACGACTCGGTATTTAGAGCTATTTTTTACGGTCTTGGCGCAGATGGTACGGTTAGCGCCAACAAAAACTCCATTAAAATTATCGGCGACAAAACCGATTTATATGCCCAAGGGTATTTTGTCTATGATGCGAAAAAAACCGGATCAAAAACTATTTCATACCTAAGATTTAGCCCGAAAAAAATTCGTTCTGCTTATCTAATTAAACAGGCCAATTTCATTGGCGTTCACCAATTTCATTTTGTTGATAAAATTTCGGTGTTAGAAAACGCAGCGAACAAAGCTACTTTGCTCCTCAATAGCTCAATCCCAAGCGATAAGATTTGGGATGCTCTACCCAGATCAATGCAACAAACTATCCTTGATAAAAAAATCAAATTCTATCTAATTGATGGCTATAAAGTAGCTCATGATACTGGGATGAAAAACCATATCAACACCATCATGCAAGTTTGTTTCTTTGCCTTATGCGGAGTAATCCCCAAAGATGTGGCAATTACCAAAATCAAAGATGCTATCAATAAAAGCTACGCTTCCAAAGGGACAGAGGTGTTACAAAAAAACTATTTGGCAGTTGATAGTGCATTAAGTAATTTAGTCGAAGTTAATGTGCCTCTTAAAATAACCAGCCAATTTGATCTTACGCAAACAATTAGCAGTAAAGCACCCAAATTTATTCGAGACATCATTAGTAAAATGTTAGCAGGCAAAGGAGGAGAAATTCCGGTAAGCGCTTTGCCGCCTGACGGCGTATATGATACCCACTCTACCAGGTGGGAAAAGCGCAATATTTCTCCCCACACCCCAAAATGGATTAAAGAAAATTGTATTCAATGTGGTTTATGCCAAATGGTATGTCCTCATAGCGCCATCAGATCTAAACATTATCCAGCTACACTACTAAAAAATGCTCCTGACGGATTTTTATCTTGGCCTGCAAAATCAAAAGAGCAAGATTGTTATACCTTACAGGTTTACGTTGAAGATTGCACAGGATGCGGAGCATGTATTGAAGCGTGTCCCATTAACAAGGGTCAAAATCAAAAGTCAGCTTTAGTTATGCACGCGTGGAGTGGTGATACCAAGAAAGCAGAGAAACAAAATATCGAGTTTTTTGCTTCTTTACCTAATCAAGCCATAACCAATAAAAAAATAAGCGCAAAAGAGTTACAACATCTTCCCCCCATGTTTGAGTTTTGTGGCGCTTGTAGCGGATGCGGTGAAACACCTTATATTAAGCTATTAACTCAATTGTTCGGCGATCATCTAATCATTGCTGATGCGTGTGGTTGCACTTTGGCGTATGGCGGCTATTTGCCAACATTTCCTTGGACCGTTAACGAACAAGGACGCGGACCAGCATTTGGCGCTTCACTATTTGAAGATAATGCCGAATTTGCTTATGGTTTATTGCTCACCATTGAAAAACATCGCGAGCAAGCACTGGAATTACTAGAGATACTTAGAAATCACATTGATGATCATGAATTGATTGCTAAGATTATTACCAACCAACAAAAAAGTAATCTTGAGATAGCCTTGCAACGCGATGATGTTTTTAAATTAAAACAAATTCTCCTTAAAAGCAAAAATCCAGCGGCAAAACAACTTATTTCACTAGCAGATAGCTTGATCAAGCAAAGCGTTTGGGCTCTTGGAGGAGATGGCTGGGCCTATGATATTGGATATGGTGGCCTCGATCATGTACTAGCCAGCGGCAGAAATATTAAGATGCTAGTACTAGACACTGAAGTATATTCTAATACCGGCGGTCAATCCTCTAAGGCCACCCCAAGAGGTGCAGTAGTAAAATTTGCATCCGGCGGTAAATCGAGCGCAAAAAAAGATTTGGGCTTAATGCTAATACCTTATGGAAATATCTATGTTGCATCAATTGCTATGGGAGCTAATCCCAATCAAGCAATCTTAGCTATGCAAGAAGCAGAAAACTACCATGGCCCTGCTATTGTAATTGCCTATAGCCATTGCATCGCGCATGGCATCGAAATGCACCGTGGGATGCAACAGCAAAAATTGGCAGTG
>CAZTPH010000052.1:0-8449 GCA_964614705.1 uncultured Coxiellaceae bacterium | reverse complement strand
ATTAAAAGAGCAAAGAAAGTCCAAGTCAGGGCTCTAGATATTAGGGGCAAAAAATTGAATTTGAGGCACAAGACTATTTTGCCCGCTGTATTCAACATGAATATGATCATCTCCAAGGGGTAGTATATATTGATCATCTTCCCAAGGCGGAACGTTTAAAGATAGAGATAAAGCTAGCGAATTAACTCTAGAATAATCATTATATTCAGTATATTAGGTGCGCTTATAATGAATAATCTGCTTTGACCGCAAACTTGGACGTCGTCTCTGCGACGAAGTATCGTAAGCTACGAAGATAGCTTATCGAACGTTGTCTCTGCAACTTGATCGCGGGATCTAGTCATAAATAAGTTGGGCAAAATTCTAAAAAACCTTGTAAACACTCAGCATAATATTGTCCCTCTTTCAGGGCGCGGATTTAGGATAATAAATAATAGCCATGGTTTTTAGTAAATTTTGTTTGATTTGCTCAATGATTTGAGTGAAATTGCTAAGCCAATTTGCTGGCGATTGGCGGTCGATATAATGTTGAGCTTGTGGGCCAGGATCTATCTAACAATAAAAATTTTAGTAATATGAAAATATATAAACATCCCATTTCTCGGGTTTTAAAGCAGAAATTGCAGCAGCCGCGTAGATTTTTACAAATTGTTTCTGGCCCAAGGCAGGTAGGAAAAACCACTTTGGTACAACAGGTGCTAGATGAGCTTCAGGTGGATCATCTCTATGCATCAGCTGATTAGGCTGGAATACTGGATTATACCTGGATTGAATCTAAGTGGCATTTGGCAAGAAAAAAGATAGATAAAAAACGGCCGGTAATTTTAGTGCTCGATGAGATTCAAAAAATTCCTAATTGGAGTACGGTGGTCAAAAAACTATGGGATGAAGATACTGGACAAAGAGTGTCTTTATATGTTGTTTTACTTGGATCATCTTCTTTGTTAGTGCAGAAAGGTCTAAAAGAAAGTATGATGGGTAGGTTTGAGATTATCAACTTAACCCATTGGTCTTTTGCTGAGATGCACCAAGCGTTTAAATTTGATTTAGATCAGTACATTTATTTTGGAGGATATCCCGGTGCTGCGTTATTGATTAAAGATGAGGAGCGCTGGGCCAAATATGTAGTGGATTCTTTGATTGAACCAACTATTTCGCAAGATATCCTGCTATTAAATCCAGTATATAAACCAGCTTTATTGAGGCAATTATTTTATCTGGGTTGTCATTATTCTGGACAAATATTATCATTCCAAAAGATGTTGGGTCAGTTACATGATGCGGGAAATACTACGACTCTTTCTCATTATCTTACTTTGCTTTCTGGCGCTGGAATGTTAACCGGTTTGCAAAAATATTCGGCCGGTATTGTCAAACAAAAAGCTTCTAGTCCTAAGTTACAGGTACTTAACAATGCTTTGGTTAATGCTTCATCTGATTATAATTTTAGCGCAGCCAAGCACAACCATGAACATTGGGGGCGCTTAGTAGAATCAGCGATCGGAGCTCATCTAGTTAATAATGCTACTAGTGATATCAATATGCAGATATTTTACTGGCGTAGCGGTAACTTTGAGGTGGATTTTATTATTAAAAAAGGGACCAAAATAGCTGCGATCGAAGTAAAAAGCTCAAAGCGAGAAACAACCTTGCCTAGCATGGTTGAATTTAAAAAAAATTACCATAACGCTATTCCACTATTGGTTGGAGGTTCAACGGGAATTGATTTAGAAACATTTTTATCACGTCCGGTGGTTGATTGGATTTAGAGTGTTTTACTTTAATACTGATCAAAACTCTCTACTCCTCAAGTACCAAAAAGATGTTGCCAGCAAATGGACGTTTTAATTCCAGGAGTAATTGCTTGTTATTTTTTTTGGCAATTTCTTGTAGCTCCGCAAGCGTTGCTACTGATTGGTTAGCAGCAGTTAAGATGACATCGCCTCGACGTAGTCCGCAGCTATAGGCAATACTACTATCGTCGATATCTAACACTTCGACTCCTTTGATTAGTTGATTGTCTAGTAGCTGTTTAAAATCAGCTAAACCAATGCCAGCAAGCAGCATTTTTTGTGATTCTCGAGCTATTTTTTGTAGCGTGTCTGGGCTGGCTACTTTAGCTTTGAGTTTCATGATTTTTCCTAATCTTTGAATCTCTAATATTATTTCTGAATCAATAGGAGCCAAGCTAAACGCATTGCTAATTTGGACAGCAGAATGAACTGGTTTATGGTTAATTTTGATAATGATATCCTGTTTCTTTAGGCCTGCTTTAGCCGCAGGAGTATTTTCAACTACCTGAGATATGATAGCTCCACGGGTGCCATCTTTTAGTTTCATTGCCTCTGCTAATGCTGGAGTAATATCTTGAACCAGTATTCCAATAATGCCTCGTCTTACCTCTCCATATTTAATTAATTGTTCTACAACACTTTTGACTGTGTTACTTGGTATGGCAAGACCAATTCCTAAGTTGGTAGGAATTTGATTTGGGTTTGGGTTTGGTGAGATAATAGCGGTATTAATTCCTATTACTTCCCCGCTTGTGTTTACCAAAGCGCCACCGGAACTACCGGGGTTAATTGGTGCATCAGTTTGAATCCAGCTATTTAAACCTGTTATCCCATAGGCTATGCGTTCAAGAGCACTTACTACCCCAGAAGTTACAGTTTGTCTTAGACCAAAGGGGCTACCAATTGCTGAGACTGGATCCCCGATTTGAATTTTATCAGAATCACCAAATTTGATTTCTTTTAAGCGTTTAGCGTTTATTTTTATTACAGCTACATCTGATGGGATGTCGATTCCTACTGTTTTAGCTACCATGCTTCTGCCATCTTGCAGAGTTACGGTGATTGATTCAGAGTTTTTTATTACATGTACGTTAGTAACGATATAACCATTTTTAGCATCGATAATTACTCCGGAGCCGGAATCTTCAAAGCGCTGAACAATTGGTTGATCGTCACGATTATTTGGTGAATAGGGAATATCACCTCTTGCTGCAATATTCACTATTGCAGGCATTACTCTTTTAAGCATTGTAGGTGCGCCGCCATTTCCGTCGGCAGATTTTTGTTGATCAGCGTAACCAGAGGCCATGCTGAGCAATAGAGTAAAGATTAAAATAGAAAATTTTTGTAATGTTTTCATATGAGCCCCCTGATTTGTTATGTCCATATAGCCACTTTATTCTACCCAGTTTGTAAAAAAATACAAATAGGTTATTCCAGCAGGGCTGCCTCATTTAAATTTAATATATAAATAAATCAGCATATTTTGCTCTTATTGTTTGTGGGTCGCCGTAAATATGTCCTTATAGGCTCGCATTACGCTGCGCTATCCCTGCTTCGCGCCCTACGGGCCTGCCTTCGGCAGTTGCGAAATTCGTTCCATACGAATTTGTCGACATCCTGTCTCATAGCGCCCACAAACAATAAGAGCAAAATATGCCTAATTATTGCTCATTAATGGATCCTAAATTTAAATGAGGCGGTCCTGGTTATTCTAGCCAAGGCCTACACATGAAAAGTTTTTATCAACCGCGAATTTGGGCGTCGTCCCGTGGCGTGCTTTTTAGCGACCGCGGGATCCAGTTTACAACATTTCTTTTATGATATTTGCCACGCAGTGGCTAGAACACTCCGAAGGAGTGGGATATCTGTCTATTCGGGGTGACTGAACCACAAAGCGGTGAAGGTAACCCCGGGTAGATAGACTAAAAAAAGCGCCCTGTATGGGCGCAATATTATTATGCTGAATATAAGTTATCATCTAACTAACTTTTCATGCGTAGGCCCTGATTCTAGCCAAATTAAACTTGCCATTCTGCCGCTTTTTTCGCCGTCGCGTCGATAGGAATAAAAAAGGTTATCTTGAGTAAAGGTACAATATTCTCCGCCATAAATTTTGGTAATTCCCACTCGATGCAAACAAATCGAGGCTAACTGGTAAATGTTGGCAAAGAAATCGTTATTGATTTGAGTAAATGCAGACCTATTTTGATCATCTTGGTTGCAGAAGATTTCAATTAGATCTTCATTAACTTGAAAAGCTTTAGGTCCAATGGCAGGGCCAAGCCAGGCGAGTAGTTTTGCAGGATCGCTATCCATAGCTTTTATGGTAGACTCGACTACTCCATTTGCGATTCCTTTCCAGCCAGCGTGGATCGCAGCTACTATTTTGCCATCTAGATCACAAACCAAAATAGGCACACAATCTGCAGTGAGTACTGCACAGATTTTGCCCGATATCTTAGTGTAGGATGCGTCTGCTACTACTGGCGTTGATAATCTATCTTGCCCGATCATGATGACCGTACTGGTGTGTTCTTGTTTTAGTCTAAATGGATTTTCTGGTAACGATAAATCTTGTTTAAGTTTAGCGCGATTTTTTAATACTAACTCTTGATAGTCGCAAGTAGCCAAGCTGAGATTAAATGTGTGATAAGGTGGTTGGCTATAACCACCAAGACGTGTAGTAGTGTAGGCTTTAATGTTTTTTGGTGCTGGCCAAGCTGGGATTATATAGTTGTTCATAGTTTTAATATGGTACTAAATAGATCCTCTTTAGTATCAATGTATATTTCCCGCTCATCTTTTTTGGTCGGTGGCTTTTCCTTAAAACTAATGGTTGATGGCAGTTTGGTGATGATGGCAATGGGAGTTTGCTCATTGCCATCACCTGTTACCAAAATAGCTGCGGTGGCTAAATTATCAATTAAATTTACCTTAGTAACTTTTAGTAAATTGCCAAATAGATCTCGTTGGCCGATGTAGCTATAAATGGGTGAGAAACCACACCAACCAATAGCTATTCCGCTTACTCCCGAGCGTAACGGAGTAAGGCCGCAGTCAGTAATAATTACTCCTAGGTTTTTAATTTGATCCCTTTTTCTAAGATATTCCCAAATTTTTTTTGCAGTTAGTTGAGGGTTTTTGGGTAATAGCAGATAGTGGTTTTTGCAGTTTGATTCATCTATGCCGGCGTTAGGTATTAGGCGGTGATCTTTTAGGGTTAGAAAAAAATCTTGATTTTTTTGGGCGGCGGGAAATGATTGGTCCGCTTCCTTTTTGATTAGTGATGTTTTTTTAAGAGCGGCACTTTTTTTAATTAGATTTTTTTCACAGTAACTGACTACTTTACTGGCGATAGTGATAATGGTTTTTTCTTTGATTTTTGGTAGGTGGCGATCTAATATCTCAAATAGAGATTCTCCAGAAGTGATCAGATGGGTTTTGATTGCTTTGATGATCATATGGCAATTCCATAAAATATGGAATAGATCATTGCAAGCAAGGTGCTTTTATTTTTTGCCGAGCGCGGCAATCTAGGTTTTACAATTACTGGCGACATTTATAATTTGCTATTTGTAATTTATTGACAAATATATCATGATAGCTGTAAGTTTAAAACCTGAGTTTCTTAAGGATTTTATGAATATCGCCATACTAAAATCTCGTCATGAACAATTATTCAAAAGATTGGACAGTGATAGCGTGGCTGTGGTTTTTGCTGCTCCGGAATTAGGAATTAGCTATTTCTACCGTCAGCATAGTGATTTTTACTATTTAACTGCCTTCCCTGAGCCTGAATCCATCGCGGTTTTTTTGCCTGAAAAAAATGGTGGTTCATATATTCTTTTTAGTCGAGCGAGTGACCCTACTTTAGATGCTTGGTATGGTTATGCTATTGGGCAAATTCGTGCGCGTTTTGAATTTGGTGCTCATGAAACGTTTGCGATTTCCGAGGCGGATAAAATTTTGCCTAAACTGCTAGCTGGTAAAAAACATATTTACTCTAATCTTGGTTTTTCTGGGGCAGCAGGATTTAATTCAAAAATTATCTCTTGGTTGGACCAAATAGATGTTGAGAATAGACCCGGTTTAGTCGACCTTGGTAGCATTACTTATAATATGCGTCTTATTAAAGATAAAAATGAAATCACTTTAATGAAGAGGGCGGCGGCAATAGCAGTTAGTGGTCATCTGCGCGCTATGAAAAAATGTAAACCGGGAATTTATGAGTTTGAGTTAGCCGCAGAACTATTATACGAGTTTATTCGCCTAGGTGGGGATCGTCCGGCTTTTGAAACTATTATTGCTAGTGGAAAAGATAGCTGTACTTTACATTATTCCAAAAATAATAAGCAGTTTGCTGCTGGCGACATGGTGGTAATTGATGCTGGTGTAGAATATGAACATTATGTTTCAGATGTTTCACGCACCTATCCCATAAATGGTAAATTTAGTAAAGAACAGCAGGCAATCTACGAGATAGTTTTGGCTGCCCAAAGTTCAGTAACTAGCGAAATTCGTCCCGGGGTAAATTGGAACCATTTACAAGCCACCTCAGATCGAGTGATTACTGATGGTTTGATTGAGCTTGGTTTGCTCTCTGGTAATCGAGACGATTTGATCGCAAAAGGAGAGAGTAAGAAATTTACCATTCATAAAATAGGTCATTGGCTCGGGCTAGATGTACACGATGTTGGGGATTATTTTTATGAAGACGGTGGTCGAACACTTGAAGTTGGGATGGTCTTTACTGTTGAACCTGGGGTATATTTAAATCCAGATACTTTAGCGAATCTAGGCGATAGATGGAAAAATATTGGTGTTAGAATAGAAGATGATATATTAGTAACAGATGGTGGTTGTGAAGTTTTAACTGCAGGCCTTTTGAAGGAGGTGTCGGCAATTGAAAAGGTTATGTCCAGAACGTATGATTTTTAGTGTTTATCTCCCATCCCTATAAAAAATAACAAAAAACTTGCAACTTTGTTTTTTGTTGTTAAAATATCGGTCATATCAGCTATCCTTAATAATCTTGTGCTAGGTGTAGTTGGTTTATATGATTTCGTTTTTTATAGATGGGTCATATAGGATACAGATGCACTTGTGTTGCAAGCAACACAAAGCTTCTGGTTAAAAATAGCGCTTTTTTTATCAGAAGATGGTGCGCTGTTTAAATTATTAATGATTCCAATTTAAATTTAAATTAGGAGAAAATAAGGATGAAACTTAAACCTGTAGTTGCTTCACTAGCTTTACTTGGATTAATGACACCTGTGTTCGCTAAGAGCACCCTGCTCTCACAACAGGCGGTTATCGATCAAAACTCTGCTGTTGCTCCGCTTTGCGAGAAAAACTGGTTTGAACGTATTAGCGTTGGTGGTATGGGTAGTGTGGTTGGTCTCTTCGGCGATCGCGATCCAGTCGGTACATTTGCTTCTGACAAACACGGCTCAGATCTTTATGTTAATAATTTGAACCTATTAGTTGATGCTAAACTAAGTTCTTGGAGTAAAGCCACAGTAAATTTGGCTTATCTAGGCCATCCGATTTTGTGGAAGCAGAGCGAAAATTTAGGCGATCGTAATTGGGTAAAACACTCTATAGTTGCTGATGAAGCATATGTTACCATTGGTGATCTTGCTAAATATCCATTCTATATGGTAGTTGGTAAGAAATATGTACCATTTGGTGATTACTCAGATCCATACGCTCCGCTCCAAATCATGAGTCCAGCGCAGATGCTATCTGAAATCAATGCCCCAACAGTAATTGCTGGTGTGTCATCTGATTTTGGTATGTATGCTAGTATCTTTGCCTTAAAGGGTGAGTATAATCCTGCTGGAAGTGCTAACGCTATCAGAAACTTTGGTGCGAAGATTGGTTACTACGATAATTTAGACCAATTCAATACTCCAAATACCCACGTTAACTTTGCAGTTAGCTATATAAATAACCTACTAGATAGCAGAGTATTTACAGCTAATGCAATTCCAGAGTGGGAGAGCAGAAGCGATACTAAGAAGATTGGTTTGACAGGATACAATAAAGATTCAGTTCGAGGCTTGAGCGTCCATGGTGATTTAGCTTACAAAGCTTTCAGCATGTCAGCTAACTGGGTTGGTGCATTAAAGAATATGAAAGAAGGTAGTGGTGATAACTCCAAGTTCTGGGGTGCTGATGTCAACTTAGATTATTCATTCAAGACATTGGATCATAACTCTCATCTAGGGGCTACTGTACAATGGTCTGGTAATGGTAAGTGGTTTAGTGCTGTTCCTGTTACCGATTTTGCCAATATCATTCCAGAGTGGAGATTGATGGGCGAGTACAAAGTTAATCTGTTCAAAAACACAGATCTTAATTTAGTTGTTGCTCATAGTAAGAATTATGAAGGTGCAACTGTTAATAAGAAGTCTACACTTGGGCTTGCTCGTTTAATGTTCCAACTTTAAGCAGTAAGTTAAGTTTAGCTTTATTCAAAAGGCCCGTTTTCGGGCCTTTTGTTTTTTTTGCCAAGGCGAATCTTTTATAAATAGCTTTAGTTAGTTTTATGACAAATTTAAACGATTTAAAAGATATTTTAAAATATGGTCTCGATGAGCTTAAAATTAATGCTCAGCCACTATTCCTTGAAAAAATAATTAGTTATATTG
>CAZTPH010000051.1:0-8808 GCA_964614705.1 uncultured Coxiellaceae bacterium | reverse complement strand
CGCCACGTTGTGGCTAGGTCACCATAGGCTATAGTTATAACGTCTCTTTCAGGACTTTTTAAATGCGGCTTGACCGCGTGATCCAATTTATAACCGATATTTGCTACGCAGTAGTCGGAACACTCCGTAGGAGTGTGATACCTATAGCTCGGGGTGACTGAACCGCGAAGCGGTGAAGGTAACCCCGAGTAGAGAGACTGAAAAAAAGCGCCCTATATGGGCGCAATATTATTATACTGAATAGTTACAAAATATTTACATATTGGTTATAATCGCGGATAATTTTTTTGGGAGTATTTATGAGTCAGGTTAGTAAGTCGAAAGTTTCAATGAGCATTTTTACTTTGGTAATGATCAATGTTATTGCTATTGATAGCTTACGCAATATTCCTATGGGCGCATCTTATGGTTTTTCACTACTTTTTTACTACATAGTTTGTGCATTGATGTTTTTTATTCCTAGTGCCCTAGTGTCTGCCGAGTTAACCACCGGTTGGCCGCAAACAGGCGGGATATATATTTGGGTGCGGGAGGCATTTGGTAAACGACTAGCATTTACCGTGATTTTTATTCAATGGATTTACAATATTTGCTGGTATCCTACGATTTTATCTCTATTGGCTGCTACTTTGGCTTATGTAATTGATCCTGGGTTAGCTAGTAACAAATGGTATATGTTAGCAGTAGTTTCAATTACCTATTGGTTAATTACCGTAATTACTTTGCGAGGAATTCACGTGTCAGGAGTTTTTAGTACTATTACCGCGATTGTTGGTACTTTGGTTCCCATGATTTTTATCTCCATTTTGGGGCTGATTTGGATTTTGAAAGGCAAACCTATAAATATGGAAATTAGCGTTCAGTCATTTTGGCCGGAGTTAAAACTTAATAATATGGCTTTGCTTACCACAGTTCTTTATGGCTTAGTTGGAATGGAGATGTCTGCAGTGCACGTACAAGAGGTAAAAGATCCGCAGCGTAACTATCCTCGGGCGCTTTACTATTCTACTATAATTATTTTATTAAGTTTGGTGTTGTCATCTTTTGCGGTAGCAGTTGTTGTTCCTCATAATCAACTTAATTTAGTTACCGGGATGTTAGATGCATTCTGGTTGTTTTTTAAAGCATTTCATCTGGAATGGTTGATGCCTATAGTTGCAATTTTAATTGTAATTGGAGTGGTTGGGGCGGTTGGTGCATGGGTTATTGGTCCTGCTCGTGGTCTTTTGATCGCAGCCCATGATGGTTGTGTACCAAAATTTTTACAAAAGGTAAATTTGCGAGATATTCCTTTAACTATTTTACTCGTGCAGGGGATAGTTTTTACAGCTATTTGCTTGGTTTTTTTAATGATGCCAAGTGTTAGTAGTTCGTTTTGGATTTTAAGTAATTTAACCGCCCAACTTGCCTTGTCTGCATATGTGATTATCTTTGCTGCCGCGATTCGCCTGCGCTATAAACATCCACAGATAAAAAGGGCTTACAAAGTACCATTAGGTAATTTGGGTATGTGGGTGGTTGGAATCGCTGGAATTACTGCCAGTTTATTTACGGTATTAGTTGGTTTTGTTCCGCCAAATCAAGTAGCGATTGGTAACGTTAAATTTTATCTGGGATTTTTAGTAGTGGGATTTGTTGGTTTTTATTTGCTATCGTTTTTTATTTATAAGCTACAGAATAGATCTAGAATAAATGTAAATAGCTTAGGTTAAAATAATTTAATAAAAATTTCATTAAAGATAGCATGAAGTAAGAAAGCTACTATTCCTGATGCTGGAATAGTTAATATCCAGGCGAAGATAATATTTTTAGCTATTTTCCAGTTGATGGATGATAGTCCTTTTGATATGCCAACCCCAAATATTGATGAAGTTATTATATGAGTGGTGCTAGTAGGTAAGCCGAAGGCAGAAGCTGCAAGTACCACTCCAGCAGTTGAGGTTTGGACACAAAAACCATGTATAGGTTGCAGTTTTACGAAGTCTCGACCTATGGTTTTAATGATTCTCCATCCGCCAATGGCTGTTCCAAGTGATATAGTTAGCGCGCAAGCAAAAATTACTAACCACGGGACATTGAATGAGGAAATTACGCCGTAGTTGAGTAGTGCCATAGTTATAATCCCCATAGATTTTTGGGCGTCGGCTGTGCCATGTGAAAAGGCTACAAAAGCAGCAGAGATAATCTGCAATTTGCGAAAGCTTTTATTGAGGCGCTCTGGCGGAAGTTTTCTAACCATCCATAATAAAGCGATCATCATCCAAAAACCAATAAATAGTCCAACTAGCGGTGATATTAATAGGGAAAGAATAATTTTTTTGATCCCTAACCAATGCAACACAGAGGTTTTAGAATGTGCTATTACTGCTCCAATGATTCCGCCGATCAATGCATGGGTAGAAGATGAAGGAATGGCAAAGTACCAGGTTATAATCGACCAAATGATAGCGCCACTGATGCCGGAAAGAATAACTATTTGGGTTATTTCAGATGCGTCTACTATTCCTTGGCCGATGGTTGCTGCTACCTTGGTTGAAACCATGGCACCAACGAAATTTAAAACAGCAGCCATAGCAACGGCTGTTGGTATGGAAAGAGCTCTGGTTGAAACGCAAGTGGCAATGGCATTCGCTGAATCGTTAAAGCCATTGACATAATCAAATATCAACGCAGCTATTATAACTAATATTAGAACTAATAGGGTGGTCTCAGCCATTTTTCAATACTATGCTTTCAAGGATATTTGCAGTATCTTCACATTTATCGGTGATAAATTCTAAGTTTTCGTAGATTTCTTTCCATTTGATCAAGCAGATAGTGTCTTTTTCATCTTTAAAAAGACGGCTGATAGCGTCTGCTCTGACCCGGTCTGCTTCGTTTTCAAGTGAATTAATTTCTACACAGAAATCTGACATGGTTTTAGGGTGTTTTTCTAAGTTAGCAGTGGCCTTTTCAATAGTTTGGCACGCTTTTAAGATGATAAAACCCAGCTCTTTTGCTTCAGGGGTGATTTTGTTGATGTGATATACCACAATATGTTGAGCAGAGGCATCAATTGCATCCATGATGTCGTCCAAAACCGAGGCTAAAGAGTAGATATCTTCACGGTCAAATGGGGTAATAAAACTCTTGTTTAATTTTTTGATTATATCGTGGGTATGGGTATCGCATTTGTGTTCGATATTTTTAATCAAGCCTTTACTTTTTTCTGGATCACTAAAGTTATCTAGCATCTCTTTAAGAGCAGCTGCTCCTTCAGTAATGCTTTTTGCCATTTCCTGAAACATAGCGAAGAATCGTTCCTCTTTTGGGATTAGTCCAAACATTGCTGATCTCCAAATTGGTTATATTTACATAAGTTGTCCCTATATAACATAATTTTTTTCGAGAAGCTATTGATATTATTTTACTAGATGTAGTTTTTTTATTTGCAATAAGCACAATATATGGTGCTGGTATAAAACCGGGCAAAATTGTGTTATAATGCGCCTAAGGTTAAACTTTGGAGGTGTTTTATGGGTGCAGGTTTTTTATTAGTGATTCTTTTGGCGGCACTAGGTGTTTGGTTGGTGTCTATTTACAACAAATTAATCAGGATGATTGAGATTGTTAATAATAATAAAAATCAGATTGACGTTCAGCTAGATCGACGTTTCAAGGTTTATGAATCTTTGATTGAGGTAGTTAAAAAATATATGGATTATGAAAAGACTACTTTAAAAGATGTGGTAGCTCTGCGCGCTCAGGCCAAAGAAGCTTTAGCCAGCGGCAATGAAAGTGCACGAGTTCAAGCAGAAGATGCAATATCTAAAATTGGTCTTAACCTTAATGCAGTGTTTGAGCAATATCCCGATCTTAAAGCAGATAAAAATGCTATGCAGTTACAAGAAGAGATAGTTAATACTGAAAATAAACTTACTTTTGCTAAACAAGCGTATAATGATAGCATTGAAAAATATACGGCAACTAGCAAATCTATGTTTGAATCTTTTATTGTCGGATTTTTCCCAGGTAAATTATTACGTCAGTTTGTTTACTGGGGTATTACCAATGAAGATCGTCAAATTAAAGAGAACTATAGCGTTAAACTATAAAGGGTGGTATGCATAATTACACTGCCATAGCTGTTGATTGGCGTCGCCAGCTGCGATTCAACGAGAGGCGAACCAAGATGGTGCTGGTTATGTTTGTATTGATCTATATGGTGGTAGGTTTGATCTTAGATCTGTATCTACACCCAGGATTAGATCAATTACCAATTTGGGTTGCGATAAAAACCTTGATAACTTTTCAAGTGGTACCAATGGCTACTATCGTGCTTGGGTTGGTAGCGATCATTTCAATCTTAATTACCTATGCAATCTATGATCGGATTATGTTGCTTGGTACCAATTCACATGAAGTAAATCCTAATAGTAGTAGAACGCTTAGCGAACAGCAGTTATATAATGTGGTTGAGGAGCTAAGAATAGCCGCTGGTTTACGCTATATGCCGAAAGTGTATTTGATCGAAGCTGATTACATGAATGCATTTGCTAGTGGTTATAGTGAAAAGTCGGCATTAATTGCTATTACTAGCGGGCTATTAAATAAGCTTGAGCGCAGTGAGTTACAGGCGGTAATAGCACATGAGCTTAGTCATATTCGTCATCAAGATATTAAGTTAACTTTGATGGCTTCAGTATTAAGCAATATAATTTTAATTGCTTTGGATATATTATTTCGTGGAGTAATTTTTGGTGGTCGTAGTTCAAGAAGGCGAGAGGGTGGTGGTAATGTTTTAGTACTGGTGGTAATTATTTTACGATTTTTATTGCCATTAATCACCGTGCTGTTGATCTTTTACCTTAGTCGCAAGCGGGAGTTTATGGCTGATGCTGGTGCGGTAGAATTAATTAGAGATAATACACCGCTTGCTAAAGCACTACTGAAAATTAGTAATGATCATGCGGAAAATAAGGAAAAATATATGGCGCTTTACCATAATCACTCTCATGAAGAAGTTAGGAGGGAGGCTTATATTTTTGATCCAACTCAAGCAGGTATCTCGATTGGGCAATCGGTAATAGGCGCTTTTTCTACCCATCCGCCACTTGTCAAGCGACTCGAGGCACTTGGGTTTAAGATGGTTAATGATAAAATAGATGACAAATGATATTTGTTGTGTATTATTAGTGCATGGATAATCTATATAATTTTATTTTTGATCCAATTAAAAATAGGGAATTGATTTTGGAGCGTGGCATTGGGTTTGAAAGAGTAATAAGTGAACTAGCAGCGAACAAAATTGTTGATATTGTGGAGCATCATAATCGAGAAAAATATGGGTCACAGAAGGTATTGATTTTAGAGATTGATGGATATATTTATGCAGTGCCATTTATTCAACAAGGGAATGTTTGTTTTTGAAAACAATTTTTCCTAGTAGGAAATTAACTAGAAAATATTTGGGAAAAGTTGCTGTAAGTAAAAAGAGGTGATTATGAAAAAGAGAAGTATAAAACTAGACCAAGATGAAAAAAGAATTAAAGACTCATTAGAACATGATGAGTGGCACTCTGTTGCTGGGGTTAAAAGAGATAAACAAAAAATAGCCAAGATGGCTGAAGCGTATTTACGAAGAACCAAAGATAAGCGGATTAGCATTAGAATATTTGGTAGTGATTTGGAAAAAATCAAAGCTCGTGCTGATGAAGAGGGGTTGCCATACCAAACTTTAGTTACCAGTATTTTACATAAATACACCACCGGTAGGTTAGTCGAGAAGAATAATTATTCTCAGGATAGCTAAGAGCTGTTTAGATGAGTTATTCCAACTACCACATTCATACCACCTTTTGTGATGGTAAAAGTACTCCAGAAGAGTATGTATTAGCTGCATTGTCTTGCGGTATGAAATCGATCGGTTTTTCTGCCCACGTTCCGCTACCATTTCCTAGTCGATATAGTATGAAATACGAGATGTTTGAACTCTATCTTTTAGAGATCGAAAGACTAAAAAGTAAATATGCAGGAGTAATCGAAATTTATGCTGGCTTAGAGATGGATTATGTGGCGGTAGATCGAGACGAGTTATTTAGTCGTTATATTGATCGTGTTGATTACACTATTGGTTCGGTGCATTACATCTATTATCACGGAAATTATCACAGTATTGAAGGGGCAACGGATGCAGTAGCTAACACATTTGCAGAAGTTGGTGATAGCAGAAAATGTGTCGAGATCTATTATCAAGACTTTATTAATGTAGTGAAAGATTTTCAGCCGAGTATTATTGGGCATCTGGATGTAATAAAAAAACGCAATGTACAAAATCAATATTTTGATCAAGATGCAGGTTGGTATCAAGATTTAGTGATGCAATTATTAGCTGAAATTGAGCAGGTCGGGTCAATTGTTGAGGTAAATAGTGGTGGAATTAATCGTGGCTATTTAACCGAGTTGTATCCGGCTAATTGGATATTAATTGAATGTCATAAAATGGGTATTCCAATTACCATCTCTTCTGATGCGCACCAGGCTAAAGATATCATGGGCAATTTTGAGCTAGTAAATAATCTATTAAAGCAGTATGGATTTAAGCAACAAAAGATTTTACATGCTGGGGTATGGGTTGATGAGGATATAAAGTAAATTAGTTAAAACAGGAGAAGGGTTCTCCTGTTTTAATCGTTGCTAGCATAATGTTGGTTGAACAAGCCCACTTTTGAGGATTTGTAGTATAGATGTTTGTGTAGGAGTTCCTATGTTGCCAGTAAAGTAATGTGTTGCGGCTTGATTGTCACAACATGTTTCTTGGCATTCTTCTCGTGAGCTATAGCTAAAAGACATTGTGCTAGTATTGCGGCTGTAACAAGCACAGTTATAATTACTGCCGCTTATATCTAAAATTTCTTGTTTATTTATTTGTTTAATCATTTTTTTACCTTTTAAAAAATAAAGTTGTTGTAAATTTACGGTACAATTAGGTATAGCAGATGATTATTAAGAAAAAATTATTGGTTAAAATTTTTTTCTAAAGCTTAAAAAAGGGTTAATTTATCTATGATTTAGGATTGTTCTATAGTTTACGAAATTTTATTAGGAGTTGTTTCGGCCGCTTTTTTTAGGTTTTAGGATAAAGGAGTATTTGAATATTTTGTTGGCATGGTTTTAGCTAATAATTAAATTCATTGCCGGGATTAAAGCAAAACATTTTAGAGTGGTGCAAATATTTAGCTAATTTATCTCCAGTGCAATGGTTAGCGCCGACCATTTTTATCTTATATTGGCTTGTTTGTGGAGCTATTACTTCACCAGTCGGCAATTACTTTACTTCAGATAATACTCTACCGTTTTCTTCAGCGCTTCATCTAAAGTAGTTTTGGTGCGCCAGCCTAAAAGCTCAGCTGCCTTTTTAATTGCAGGAACGCGCAAGCTTATATCTTGATAGCCGCCGCCATAATAAAGCTTGGCCGGAGTGCTAGTGATTTTAATCTTTTTCAATTTTAATCTATATTTTGGATATGTTTTAGCATATTCCATAATTTTACTAGCTATTTCCGCAATTGAGGCATTATTTTTGGGGTTACCAATATTAAATATTTTGTTATCGGTACAATTATTTTTATTTTCAATGATTTTATATAGTGCTTCGATCGCATCATCAATATAGGTAAAGCATCTCTTTTGTTTGCCGCCATCTACTAGCTGAAGATCTTTCCCATAAAAAATATTACTAATAAATTGCGTAACTACTCTGACGCCACCAGCAGGTAAGTTATGGATGTCATCTTGCGTAGGTCCAATCCAGTTAAATGGTCGGAACAAAGTGAACTTTAAGCCGTGATGCTTGCCATAAGCGTAGATTATCCTGTCTAATAATTGTTTAGAGGCAGAATAGATCCAGCGTTCTTTGTTAATTGGCCCCTGCATTAATGGTGATTTTTCTTCATCGAACTCTAGATCAGGGCTCATGCCATACACTTCAGAAGTAGAAGGAAATATTAATCTTTTTTTATAAGTAACGCACTGGCGAATAATTGGTAGATTTGCCTCAAAGTCAAGTTCAAAAACTCGCAACGGATCATTTACATAAGTAGCAGGTGTGGCAATGGCAACAAGAGGTAGGATTACATCACATTTTTTAATATGGTAAGAGACCCACTCTTTGTTAATAGTAATATCTCCTTCGGTAAAATGCAGCAGTGGATTTTTTAGGCTATCTCCTAGCTTATGGCTAGCAATATCCATGCCATACACCTCCCAATCGGTTGTAGCGAGAATTTTTTTGGTTAACTGATTGCCAATAAAACCGTTAATGCCGAGGATTAGAATTTTTTTCATTTAATTTAGCTCCAAGTATATGTTTGATCGTAAAGCGAGGCGGCCGCCTGACTTCTTTATAGATACGGCCGATATATTCGCCCATGATGCCGAATCCCATTAATAATACTCCCACCAGAAAAAAGAGAATGGCAAATAAAGTAAATACTCCTTGGACCTCTGGGCCTAAAATGAGGCGACGTAATAGCAAAAACACCACAAATATAATGCTTAAAAATGAGATACTAAAGCCGATAATCGTAAACATTTGTAATGGTACCAGGGAATATCCTGTCATTAGGTCGAAGTTTAAGCGGATTAGGCTATATAAGCTGTATTTAGATTCTCCGCTTGAGCGTTCTTCGTGGTGTACCTTGATTTCTACCGGGTTAATAGCATATGAGTACGCTAAAGCAGGGATAAAAATAGATGATTCTTCATGGGATATCATCGCATTGATTAGATGGCGATTGTATGCTCTTAACATACACCCATGATCGGTCA
>CAZTPH010000050.1:8532-8830 GCA_964614705.1 uncultured Coxiellaceae bacterium | reverse complement strand
CCAAAACAAAGGCCAGTAGCGCCAAAGCTAAACTTTGAACCAAAGCAAAGACCAGTAGCGCCGAAGTTAAATTTTGAGCCGAAGCAAAGACCGGAGATTCCAAAGTTAAACTTCGAACCAAAGCAAAGACCAGTAGCGCCTAAGTTAAATTTTGAGCCTAAACAGAAACCTGTAGCGCCAAAGCTAAATTTTGAACCAAAGCAAAAACCAGTAGCACCAAAGTTAAACTTTGAACCAAAGCAAAGACCAGTAGCACCAAAGTTAAACTTTGAACCGAAACAAAGACCAGTAGCTCCAA
>CAZTPH010000050.1:5950-8432 GCA_964614705.1 uncultured Coxiellaceae bacterium | reverse complement strand
ATCTAAACTTTGAGCCAAAGAAAAGACCAGAGAAGCCAGAGTTAAACTTCGAACCGAAACAAAGACCAGTAGCTCCAAATCTAAACTTTGAGCCAAAGAAAAGACCAGAGAAGCCAGAGTTAAACTTCGAACCAAAACAAAGACCAGTAGCACCGAAGTTAAACTTTGAACCGAAAAAGAGACCAGAACCTCCAAATTTAAATTTTGAACCGAAAAAGAGACCAGAGCCGCCAAAGTTAAACTTTGAGCCGAAACAGCAAGCAGAAAGGCCAAGTTTAAATTTTGAGCCGAAAAAGAGGCCGGAGCCACCAAAATTAAACTTTGAACCAAAACAGCGTAAAGAGAGCCGGGAACAGATGGAAAAAAGAAGGATAGCAGCTGAAAAAGCAAAGGCTGCAGCACAAGCCGAGGAAAAGCATAGGGATTAATGCAAGCTATCTTAAGATATGAGGAAAACAATGAATAGAAAATTTAGGTTTGTTTTGTTTTTTTACGCTACACTTACATTTTGTTGTATAGATACGATTCATGCTGATAATATATTCGAAATTGCCAACATCAAATCCTGCTCAAGGAATGATAAATATAACGAGCTTGTTAACTACGGAGGAGGTTATTTTTTGGTGTCATTTTCCGTGCTTAGAAGCAAGGGAACACTAAGCGAGATTGAATTTAATTTGATTGATGAAGATAATGAATCTTATGCAGCGGATATAGATACTGATTTTACAAAATGCAATGCTATTGGTGTTGGTAAGAATGATTATTATCCATGCTACGTAAAAGGTAAGTTTCAAGAAAATAAAAGCAATAATTATTCATTGGTTGTTAAGGCGATTAACAGTGTTGGTTCGGAAGAAATTCATATGTTCAAGTCTCTCGAACTAATCCCCTCTCTAAAGTCAATCAATTTTGGTAGTAAATACGATATCTTAGAGTTAACTAATGTTAGTCCAGAAGAGTTGGAGATTGTAGAAGTCTCTGGCGGGGAGTATGTGAGTGTATTGGGTTTTAAAGATGAAATTATTTTAGATGGA
This sequence comes from uncultured Coxiellaceae bacterium, assembly GCA_964614705.1. GTDB lineage: Bacteria > Pseudomonadota > Gammaproteobacteria > UBA9339 > UBA9339 > CAZTPH01. Next base: position 7,395 of record CAZTPH010000050.1, on the reverse strand, counting down.
GGAAGAACTCATAAGCTCGGATTGATATTGAATCAAGGAAAAATTCCTAAAGACAAAAAAGGTCCATTTACCGATAAAATTACCATCAAGTATAACTTTGACTATCAAGAATTTAGCTGTAAAATTGTATTAAATATTGCTCCAGAAGGTCATAAAAATCTTAACGATGTCGAAGTGTGGGTAGATCCAGCATTTAACCTTTATGACAAAGTTAGGCTGTTTCTTGGTGGAAATGTTCATGTAAGATATGTAATGACCAATCATGGTAAAGAAAGAGCAGTTTTTGAGATTGGAGGGTTTAAGCCACCTATTTATCGCGACGATGGTGCTGGCGATAGCTCGATAGAGAATTGTGGAACTCTACTAGATCCTGGTGAATCGTGTGAGTTTTATTTGTCAGTTTATGGAGCAAAGCTAGGCAAAATAGAACAGGATTGGTGGATAAAATTTGATTCTAAAGATATTGGATTTTCATCATCTATTAAAATAGATGTCTTTTATAATCTTAAAGGAGGGCCTTTTTTACAAATTACCCCACTAGCAGATGGCCAATCCATAAAATCAATAATGAGTGAAAAGCAAAAATTTTTACAGCTAAAATATCAATTAGAAAATATTTCCAAAAGCAATTTAGAGATAATCTCAATAAATGTGCCAACAGCTGCTAGTATAAATGATTCAAGTTTTAAAGTTGAATATCGGTGCAAAATACTGAATCCTAATGAAAAATGTATGGTAAAGGTAGCTTTCACTCCCCAGCCTAATTGGAATTTGGCGGTTCGTCGAAATCTAAAAGTGGGTTATAAAATAAACGGAGCAAATCCTTATGGGAGAAATACTGCAGAAGAGAGTATTCCAATACTAATTAGTAGTGAAAGATTTGATGAAACAATGTATAGAGAGGTATCGAGAGAGGAAAAGAAGAATGAGTTGTAATCTTTTGTTTTATGCTTTAATTTAGGAAATGCAATAATGCTTTAGGTGGTCATAGTAACTATTGTTGTATTTAGAATAATTTCAAAAAATGTAGGTTTGGAGGGTAATTTATGAATGTAAACAAGAATATTATGAGTTTTTTATTTTTAGGTTGGTTACTATTTTGCTCATCAATTATTTATGCAGAAGGTGGAGCGCAAATTTTTGACACGATGAACGTAATTAATAACGAAAAAGTTGTAAAAAATGAGATCAAGATGATTGCGATGGGAATTAGCCAGATAGAAAAAGGAAAATATCGCATTACTCTTTTGTTAGAAAACCCAAATTCATATCAAGGAAAAATTAAACTGACTAAGGGACCAGATATTTATCTGATTGATGAAGAAAAGAAAGAGCATTGCCTGAGAGATGTCGAAATTAGAGATCCAGATAAAACTTTACTTGTTGGGGCTACTTTAATTCAATTTACCGGTATTGTGGATGGTGACGCCTCATATGAATCCTAT
>CAZTPH010000050.1:0-5940 GCA_964614705.1 uncultured Coxiellaceae bacterium | reverse complement strand
CCACAACAGGAAAGAGACTAAACAGCAATTATTTGTCGGCACAATGTCTGATTTAAAAATTTCAGATGATTTAAAGATGCAATCTCCAGCAGATGGAGAGTATATGTTAAAACTAGAAAATCTATCGGGAAAGGATATAAGTATTGATGATATTTCTGTTGCCAGTGATTGTTTAAACTTAAGCGATACAGCTTTTGGTATCGAGTTAGGCAAAGATAAATTTTATACCGCTACTTTTAAATTTGTACCGGCCATGACCAAAAACGGAGTTTGTAGTGAATATCTTACTATTACTTACAAAGTGGCGGGTGATGATCTGGCAAAAGCCATTATAGTTCCGATAGAGATAACCTATCATCCTAAGAAGTGGTATAAATCTTCTAAAAAAGTAACCCGGATTGTTGGTGGAACTCTGATTGCTCTTTCAGTTGCTGATAAATGGTTTAAAACCCCTTCCGGTAAAAAAACAGTTAGATATGTAGCTAATAAACTTGCCGGCGATGATGGTGATGATGGTGATGATGGTAGTGGTGGCGGTTTTGACACTAGGAGGTTTGCTGGAGATTTGGTTAGAGCTGTTAATGATTTCGGGGAGGGTGTTGTGCAACGTATAGAAGCTTTCGAAGAAAATGCTGGAGATGAAATAGACAATCATACTGCTCAACTTAAAGATCTTCAGGATAAGGTAGATAGGCTTGAATATGAGCGGACATTAGCTGAAGAAAGAAATAAATTTAAAAAAGAGATGAAGAGAGAAATAGAGAAGTTTGAAAATATTCCTTTTGTAGCAGAACAACCTAAAGTAGTTGTTACGGTTGGACCATTGCCGGTTATTCAGCTAGTAGAAGAACGTCACATAGAAATCACACCGTTTGTTCAGCAACAAGAACAATCTAAAGTAGTGATTCCGGTTGAACCGTTGCCGATTATTCAGCAAGTAGAAGAACAACCTGTAGTCAAGAAAAAGTTTACTGATGAACTAACCCAGGCTAAATCTAAGATAAAAAACATTTACATCAAGACTGGTACGGTTAGAGAAAAAGAAAATTGTGATGGGCAAGTTATATTTCATTTAACTGATGGAAACACTATAAAATATAAAGAAGGTGAGGTTAATGTAGTTTGGGTGGTAGAAGCTCCTCAGGTCAATCCACCCAGCAAATGGGATAGTATGGTTGGCGATATATCTAGAGTAAAGTCTGATATAAAGAACTTCTATACAAAAGCTTTGAATACGATAGAAGATTTTGCTAAAGATCCTCACATTTTTTTTCCAGCAGCTACTGTAGTCACTGATTTTTTCATGAATAAGGTTTCTAATAAGAAAGTTGTTAAAAAGCAGGGTATTGGCAGAACAATATATAACTTGTTGTTGCCATTTGTGCAGGGCGGATTTCCCATGGAAAGATCAGATTGGAATTGATAATTGGTTAATATAATGTTTAAATATGCTCTATGAGCTGGTTTAAAAATTTAATTAATAATAAAATGACCACAGATTCCTCTGGACGCAAGGGGGTGCCGGAAGGGGTGTGGGAAAAATGTGATTCTTGCAGCGCTACTATTTATGGAGAAGAGCTTGCACGTAATCTATTTGTCTGCTCTAAGTGTGGTTATCATTTTAGAATTAATGCCCGTCAAAGAATAGATATCTTTTTAGATCAAGAGGATAGGGTGGAACTTGCAACGGAAGTTATTCCTGTTGACCGCTTAAAATTTAAAGATGTCAAAAAGTATAAAGATCGTTTGATTACAGCTGAAAAGGCCACCGGTGAAAAAGATGCGCTGGTAGTAGTTAAAGGATCAATTAAAAAAATTTCTATAGTCGGTGGTTTTTTTGATTTTAGTTTCATTGGCGGTTCTATGGGTGCTGCGGTAGGAGAAAGATTTATCTATGCAGTTAATGAAGCTTTGGCTAGCCATATTCCACTAGTTAATTTTTCTTCAAGTGGTGGCGCGCGAATGCAAGAAGGGTTAATCTCTCTAATGCAAATGGCTAAAACTAGTGCTGCTTTAGCTAAACTTGCTGAGGTCGGTATTCCGTATATCTCTGTTTTAACAGATCCTACCACTGGCGGTGTTTCTGCTAGTCTTGCTACACTGGGCGATATTATTATTGCTGAGCCTGGAGCTATAATTGGCTTTGCTGGTAGACGAGTTATCGAACAAACAGTTCGTGAGCAGTTACCAGATAATTTCCAAAGAAGTCAGTTTTTGTTAGATCATGGTGCAATCGATATGATTGTACCAAGATCCAAGATGCGAGATACAATTGCAAATCTGCTAGCCAAATTACTACATCTTGACGAACCAAAACAAGATCAAGATGCAGCTGCATGATTGGCTTGAATATTTAAACTCTCTTCCCTCTGGATTAAACCGCAAATCTCTTGATCATCTGGTAGGTATTGCAAGAAAATTAAATCTATACGAAATTAACAGTAAAATCATTACAGTTAGCGGCACTAATGGTAAGGGTTCAACCGTAGTAATTCTTGAAGCTATTTTGCTTAGCCAGGGTTTTAAAGTCGGCAGTTATATTTCGCCTCATCTTTTATCTTATAACGAAAGAATCCGTTTAAATGGTGTAGATGTGGAAGATTTTACCCTCTGCCAAGCTTTTGCAATAATTAAAGAAAAAAGTGGAAATACTACTTTAAGTTATTTTGAATTTACCACCCTTGCGGCGCTGTTAATTTTCAGCCAAGAGCACTTTGATTTTTTATTACTTGAGGTTGGTTTAGGAGGCAGATTCGATGCGGTTAATATTTTAGATGCTGATTTGGCGATAATTACTACTGTTTCTTTAGATCATACTCAAGTTTTAGGTACGACTCGTGAATTAATTGGGCAAGAAAAAGCAGGTATTATGCGCCCTAATAAACCATCAGTAGTTGGACCTAATATGCCAGCAAGCGTTTATCTAGAAGCTCAAAAGATAGGCTCTAAGATATATTCTGCAGATAAAGATTTTTTTTATGCAAAAAATTTACATACGTTCAATTGGTATTTTAATAGTTATGAATTAAATAATTTACCGATTCCAACATTACATCTTAACAGCGCAGCTTTGGCTTTAATGGCGATTAGATTTTTTCCGGAATTAGACGAGATTGGCTTAGAACAACTTAAATCTGCTCTAGTTACCGCAAGCTTGCCAGGAAGAATGCAACATTTAATCTGTCGTGGATGTAAGATAATCTTGGATGTAGCTCACAACCAAGAGTCCGCTGAATTTTTGGCATTAAATTTGGTTTCAATAAAATCCCAAGGGCGATTTAAAGCTGTTTTTGGCGCGTTACAAGATAAAGATATTAACGCAATAGTTGCTCCCCTAATGCCATTAATTGAGCGTTGGTATTTAGGGGAGGTTAAAAGTAGTCGAAGAGCGACCCTACAAGAATTAAGCTCTCGGTTACAAATAATTAGTCAAAATGCTAATTTTGCCCTATGCCAGAGTATATCATTATCTTTACATCAAGCGATTGCAGAAAGCACAGAAATGGATACAATAGTGGTGTTTGGATCTTTTTATACGGTTGCAGAGGTCCTTATGGCTATTTACAGTAATAATGAGGAAAATTATGAGTCCAGAAAATAAACAACGTCTGATTGGAATTGTGGTGCTGGTGGCTTTTATTGCGATTTTAGTACCGTTTTTGTTTACTAGTGGATTGAAAAAGCATAACACAACAGACCAGGTTAATTTGGAAGATGGTAAAGAGCTGGCTGTTCAGTTTGCTGATGATAAAAGTACTCAACAAGATAATAATTCAGTTGAGATAAAAGATGGCTTTGATAACAAGCAATTGCCAGCAGAGTTAACTGGAATTGAACCTAATATTCGCACTGATAAGAATAATCAGGAATCAAATACCCAGGTGGCAACTGATTCCCCGCAACCGATTGCTGTTGCTGGCGGCGTTGCTAATCAAGATATTTCCGATCAGCCAGTACCACCAGATGCTGCTGTTAACTTAAACGTTCAGGCTGTAATTCCAGATGAATCTGCCGTTAATAGTGAGACAGTAGAAAAGCCACAAGTGGCTCCTAAAAAAACCGTGGTCAAAAAAGCCAGTGTTAGCAAGGTTAAAGGAAATAAGTTTTGGTCAGTGCAAGTCGGCAGTTTTTCTTATAATGATCGAGTACAAACCTTAGTTGGAAAGCTGCAATCAAGTGGTTTTCATGTTTATTTACAGAAGATAAATACTTCGCATGGCCCAATGGTAAGAGTTTTGGTGGGTAGGGAAAAGAATAAGGCAGCAGCACTTAAGATTGCTGAACAACTCAAAGTTAAATTGAAACTTAATGGCAGGGTGGTTATTAACAAAAAATAGCTCTAGGTGATTATGAAGGAGATCGTTTTTTTGAATGTTGCTGATTATCTTATCATTGGAGTGGTGGCTATCTCAGTTGTCATCAGCATACTGCGTGGTTTTATTAAAGAGCTCCTTTCGTTAATTATCTGGTTTTTGGGGTTTTGGATAGCTCTTAAATTTTACCATCTATTTGCTGCTGTTTTGGCGCCGTATATCCAGCATGTAGCAGTCAGACAAATAACCAGTTTTGCGGTGATTTTTTTGTTGGTAGTAATATTAGGAGCTTTTTTTAATAGTTTTCTGGGATTTTTGGTGGTTAAAACTGGTTTGAGTGGTACTGACCGGATGTTAGGAGTGTTGTTTGGGTTGGCTAGGGGTGGCTTACTTGTAGCGGTAGTTTTACTATTTATTAGCTCTACCTCGTTTGTACAGGATAGTTGGTGGCAAAAGTCGGTGTTGATCCCTTATTTTAATCCGGTGTTAGATTGGTTAAAACATTTTATTCCTGATAGTATGGGTTAGTTTGTTACTCAATCACTACCGGCGTTACCTGCCAAATATCCTGACAATATTCAAGAATTGCGCGGTCAGAGGAAAATTTGCCCATGCGCGCGGTGTTCAAAATTGACATCTTAGTCCATTGTTTTTGATTCTGATAATTTTCTGCTGCATAATTTTGGCAGTCCACGTAAGATCTAAAATCAGCACAAACCAAAAATTCATCTTGGTAGCACAGATCATCAATCAACGGCTTAAAGATTTCTGGGTTTTGATTAAATTTGGTAGATTTAATCAAGTCTAAGGTTGTTTTTAACTCTTGATCTTGGTTAATGTAATTTTGTGGATTATAGCCGCTATTTTTTAATTTCAACACCTGGTCAGTAGTTAGTCCAAAGAGGAAGAAATTATCTTGTCCAATTTCTTCGAGCATCTCAACATTAGCGCCATCTAAGGTACCAATGGTCAAAGCGCCATTAAGAGCAAACTTCATATTTCCGGTACCAGATGCCTCTTTACCGGCAGTAGATATTTGTTCGGATAGGTCGGCAGCTGGATACACCCAATGGGCATTTTTTACATTGTAGTTAGGTAAAAACACTACTTTGAGTCTGCCATTAACTTTAGAGTCATTGTTAACAATATTTGCTACATCATTGATTAATTTGATAATTAATTTTGCTTTAATATAGCCAGGAGCAGCCTTGCCAGAAAAAATAACTGTTCTGGGAGTAAAGTTAGCATTTGGGTTGGTGATAATTTTATTATACAGCGCAACCACGTGCAGCAAGTTTAAATGTTGGCGTTTATATTCATGAATTCTCTTAGCTTGAATGTCAAATAGTGCCCGTGGATCAAGAATTATCCCCATATTTTTGGTAATAAAATTACTTAAATTCTGTTTGTTGATTAATTTTATCTTATGCCACTTTTCTATGAAGGACGAATCCTTAGCAAACTTTTCTAAGTTTTGGAGTTCGTTTAAGTTTTTAATCCATTTTGTGCCAATTGCTTCGGTAATTAGATTGGCTAAATCTGGGTTGATTAAGAGTAAAAAGCGTCTAGGAGTAACTCCATTGGTTTTGTTGCTGAACTTCTCTGGCCAAAGCTCATAGAAGTCCTT